>NZ_CP129019.1:4200000-4395000 GCF_020524355.2 Mesobacillus subterraneus | reverse complement strand
GGTTTGGCACCTCGATGTCGGCTCATCGCATCCTGGGGCTGTAGTCGGTCCCAAGGGTTGGGCTGTTCGCCCATTAAAGCGGTACGCGAGCTGGGTTCAGAACGTCGTGAGACAGTTCGGTCCCTATCCGTCGTGGGCGCAGGAAATTTGAGAGGAGCTGTCCTTAGTACGAGAGGACCGGGATGGACGCACCGCTGGTGTACCAGTTGTCTTGCCAAAGGCATCGCTGGGTAGCTATGTGCGGACGGGATAAGTGCTGAAAGCATCTAAGCATGAAGCCCCCCTCAAGATGAGATTTCCCATAGCGCAAGCTAGTAAGAACCCTGAAAGATGATCAGGTTGATAGGTCAGAGGTGGAAGCGCGGTGACGTGTGGAGCTGACTGATACTAATCGTTCGAGGACTTAACCAAATTAGATGACTCGTTTTTCTTGAATTCTTCTTACACATTATCTAGTTTTGAGGGAATAAAACCTCAAACCAAATAGTCTGGTGGCGATAGCGAGAAGGTCACACCCGTTCCCATACCGAACACGGAAGTTAAGCTTCTCAGCGCCGATGGTAGTTGGGGGTTTCCCCCTGTGAGAGTAGGACGCCGCCGGGCACTGATAAGAACAGCTGTAATAGCTGTTCTTTTTTGTATGCAGAAATACCTTGTTTAAAGTGGAAGCAAAAATAATATGTAACTCTTTAGAAGAGGCAACGCGACTTCGGACTGGTTTAATGCGAAAGATCAATGAGTTTTCCGAACTAGGGGTGACTTCGGACAGGTTTAATAGAAGAGAACAAAAATCTGTCAGAAGTAGAAGCAACTTCGGACAGGTTTCCAGGAAAAGACCAAAAAGCTGTCAGAAGAAGGGGCAACTTCGGGCAGGTTTCCAGGCAAAGACCAAAAACCTGTCAGAAGAAGAGGCAACTTCGGACAGGTTGCCAAGGAAAGATCAAAAAGCTGTCAGAATCTGAGACACTCTCCCTAAACCAAATGAATCATCACCATATTAACCTAATAACAAAACCCTCTGAAACGATCAGAGGGTTTTGTTGTTTATTATTTCTTTTTCTTTCCAAAGGATTGAAGCTGGTCCATTACCTTTGCGCGTGACTTTTGGTCCTTTAGCAAGTATGCTGTACCTAGAGCAACAGTTGTCATCATTAGTTTTTTTCTATCCATATTAAAACCTCCTCGGATATGCAATATTCATATATATGAAATTCCCACTACCGGCTTATTTAAACATATCTATGATCCCCATTAATGGCTTTAGAAACGGCAACCCTTGCTGTTATTACTTATTCATCAGGTATTGGTAAATTAAGTAAGGTCCTTTTTTCATTGTTGAACTTAAAAAGGATTGAATCAAAGGATAGTCTTCATTTGGCATCATCTTGATTAATTCACTCCACCATTCTGTTTCATAGCGAGCGATCATCCCAAGGTTGTATAACAGTAAGTAGTGCAGCAGCAGTTCTGGAAAAAGAAATAGATCGCCTTTATTTAAGGGAAGTACATAATGCAGATCTTCAAGATTATATTTCAATGGGAGGGGTTCTAGTGAATCGTCCAAGTTAGCTTCAAACCTGATTAGGCTGGGATCATCTACAAATGAAACAGGGATTGAAGATTTGCTCTGAAAGAATTCCTTAAAACGGTTCTCGGTCATATGGAAATGGTCGATTATTGATTTAGGCAGCGAAAAGCCTGATTCGACAGATGTGACAACTTCGAAAATTTGTTTTCCTCTTAAATCAGAATAGATGCCGGATAATTCTGGAATCAGCTCTAACACATCACCCATTGTTGCTTTTTCACCTTCCAATTGTTTCATGTGGAACATCTTTTCAGCCATTAGAGAGAACAATCCATTCTTTTGGAATTTTACTTCATCCTCTGTAAAACTGTACTGTTGTTTTTTTCGTTTCCTGGTTGAAACACCATGAGCTAATACAGAAGTGGTTTCAGGGTAATCAGGTTCGACTGTCAGGATGCATGCTTTTATCAGATGGACAAGTCCATAAAAAAGCAAGATTGGCTGAATGGTCAGCGGAGACTTTTCAGCCTGTTCATAATAAAGCTTTCCATGTTCGAGATAATACATAAAGGGATAACAGTTTTCAAAGCTTTTAATGTCAGGCTGGTCAATGTTATTTTTACGGTAGCATTTTTTCAGATAGGATTGTGAATATTCCGCTGAAAAAAAGAGAGTATAACTATTCCATTCCTTATAAGGCGTAGACAATTGAAAAACCTCCAAGTTATTTGAAAAGTCGGACTAATAATAACCTTCTTGACAGTATTTTAACCAATTGATAACCTACAAATAATATTTTCTTAAAGGGGGGTCATTTACTATGTGGGAAAGTAAGTTTTTAAAAGAAGGATTAACGTTTGATGATGTACTGTTGGTGCCAGCTAAATCTGAGGTTTTGCCAAAAGATGTGAGCCTCAAGGTCAATCTGACAGAAACTTTGAGATTGAACATCCCGATCATCAGTGCCGGCATGGATACTGTGACAGAATCTGAACTGGCCATTTCGATTGCCAGACAGGGCGGACTTGGTATCATACATAAAAACATGTCCATAGAGCAGCAGGCTGACCAGGTCGATAAAGTAAAACGTTCTGAAAGTGGAGTCATTACCGATCCATTCTTTTTAACTCCTGAGCATCAAGTATTTGATGCCGAACATTTGATGGGGAAATACCGCATTTCCGGTGTTCCAATCGTCAATAACGTGGAAGAGCAAAAGCTTGTAGGAATCATTACGAACCGTGATATGCGTTTTATCCAGGATTATTCCATAATAATCGAAGAAGTCATGACGAAAACGGATCTGGTAACTGCTTCCGTGGGAACTACCCTTGAAGAAGCAGAGAAAATCCTTCAGCGCCATAAGATTGAAAAACTCCCACTAGTAAATGAGGAAGGTGTACTGAAAGGGCTCATTACCATCAAGGATATTGAAAAAGTGATTGAGTTCCCGAACTCTTCGAAGGATGCGCAAGGCAGCTTACTGTGCGGTGCGGCAGTTGGTGTTACAGCCGATACATTGAAACGAGTCGAAATGCTTGTAAAGTCACATGTAGACGTCATTGTTGTCGATACAGCGCATAGCCACTCAAAGGGTGTAATTGAAACGGTAAAGCAAATTCGTGAAAACTATCCGGAACTGAATATTATTGCCGGAAATGTTGCGACCGCAGAAGCCACAAGAGACTTGATAGAGGCAGGGGCAGATATTGTCAAGGTCGGCATTGGACCAGGTTCAATTTGTACAACGAGGGTTGTAGCTGGAGTAGGCGTTCCGCAGATTACCGCTGTATATGATTGTGCGACAGAAGCTCGCAAGCATGGCAAAGCAATCATAGCAGATGGCGGCATTAAATATTCCGGAGATATCGTCAAGGCCCTTGCTGCCGGAGGTCATGTGGTCATGCTCGGAAGCTTGCTTGCAGGTGTAAGTGAAAGTCCAGGAGAAACTGAAATCTACCAGGGAAGACGCTTCAAAGTATATCGTGGAATGGGTTCAGTTGGGGCAATGGAGAAGGGCTCTAAAGACCGTTATTTCCAGGAAGATAATAAGAAATTCGTTCCGGAAGGCATTGAAGGAAGAATTCCTTACAAAGGACCTCTGACAGATACAATTTATCAGCTTGTAGGCGGGATTCGCTCTGGTATGGGTTATTGCGGAACTGCCAATCTTGAAGAATTAAGGGAGAACGCCCAGTTCATCAAAATGACTGGTGCAGGACTAAGAGAGAGTCACCCGCATGATGTCCAGATCACGAAGGAAGCACCAAATTACTCGATGAGCTAAGTTTATAATAGAAAAACAGGCAGGAACTACGACTTTTCACCTGTATATCCGTTGTTTTACCTGATTTTACAATAGACAGAGTGACTATTCTCTGTCTATTTTTTTCGTTTTTTTTATGTTAAACTATACGGGTGTGATTTTTCAGAGGTAAAAAAATATGCAAGTTTTATAGATTATTTTAAAATTTTGGAGGGAAATTCGTCTTGAATCGTAAACAGAAACAGCTTTCAATGTTCTTTGCAGCATTCATTTTAACGATCACAACTATGTTTTCTGGATTTTCAATGGAAGCTGAAGCAGCAGAGGGCCAGCTCGGTATTGATGCTGAAGCAGCCATGCTAGTCGATGCGGAAACTGGAAGAGTATTATATGAAAAGAATTCCGATGTTGTCCTTGGCGTGGCATCCATGTCCAAGATGATGACAGAATATATGGTCCTTGAAGCGGTCAAAAAAGGAAAGTTGAAATGGGACCAAAAGGTGAAGATCAATGAGTATGTCCATAAGCTATCTGGTGCACCTGGTCTGTCCAATGTCGGATTGACACAGGGTGAGGATTATACGGTAAAAGAATTGTATGAAGCTATGGCAATCCATTCTGGGAACGCAGCTACTGTTGCACTTGCTGAGGTTCTTTCCGGGACAGAGAAAAACCATGTTGAGAAAATGAACAAAAAAGCGGCGGAGTTAGGATTGAAAGATTATAAATTCGTAAACTCTTCAGGCTTGAATAATAGGGATCTATTAGGACAACACCCTGCCGGCGGCCCAGAGGAAGAGAATGTCATGTCCGCACGTTCAATGGCTAAGCTTGCCTACCGACTGTTGAAGGATTATCCGGAGGTTTTGGATACAGCGAAAATGCCAACGTTGAAATTCCGTGACGGACGTGAATATAAAAACTTTAACTGGATGCTTCCGGGCCTTATCTACCAGTATGAAGGGGTAGACGGGTTGAAAACAGGTTCGACTGATTTTGCAGGATATGGTTTTACTGCTACTGCAATGAGAAATGACCAAAGATTCATTTCTGTTGTGATGAAGGCCGACTCTAAAGACAGCCGTTTTGCTGAAACGCGTAAAGTCCTTGATTTAGCTTTCAGTAATTTTACAGAAGAAGAGCTAGTGAAAAAGAATCATCAGGTTAAGAGCAAGAAGAACCTTCCGGTAACAAAAGGGAAGGAAGACAGCGTTAAGATACAGTCTAAAGATGCCATTACAATGACCATCAGGAATGGTGAAAAGGATCAATATGAACCGGTACTCGTACTGGATAAAAAGAAGCTTAATGAAAATGGAGAGCTGACTGCTCCTATCAAAAAGGGTGAAAAAGTTGGCTATATGACTGTTAAGTCCAAAAAGGATGAAAACATCAGCTTTTTAACTGAAGATGGGCAAAAGCAAATCCAGGTACCGGTTGTTGCTGCTGAAAGTGTCGAAAAGGCGAACTGGTTCGTGCTGATGATGCGCGGAATCGGTGGATTCTTTGGAGACTTGTTTGGCGGAGTTGCTGATGCAGTAAAGGGTTTGTTTTAAATAACGATATTGAATAAAGAATGTTTGGTTTCCTGTCTTGACAGGAAACCTTTTTTATTGTTTATTTTCATTAGGGGTAACTGAATTCCGACTAAACAAGTATGGTTTTTCAGCTATTTTCTAGTGCTTACATAGTAATCCTTTTTATAGGGACAAGGGGGAAAAAGAATGAAGACAGGTACTGATCGAGTTAAACGCGGTATGGCAGAAATGCAAAAGGGCGGCGTCATCATGGACGTTGTTAATGCTGAACAGGCGAAGATTGCAGAAGAGGCCGGCGCAGTTGCCGTAATGGCCCTGGAGCGTGTTCCATCGGATATCCGCGCAGCAGGCGGCGTAGCAAGAATGGCTGACCCACGTATCACCGAAGAGGTAATGGGTGCTGTCACAATTCCCGTTATGGCAAAAGCACGAATCAGCCACATCGTAGAAGCACGTGTGCTTGAAGCGATGGGTGTTGATTATATCGACGAGAGTGAAGTTCTGACTCCGGCTGATGAAGAATTCCACTTGAATAAAAGAGATTATACAGTTCCATTCGTATGCGGTTGCCGTGATCTTGGCGAAGCAGCGAGGAGAATTGGTGAAGGGGCTTCCATGCTTCGTACCAAGGGAGAGCCTGGCACAGGCAATATCGTCGAGGCTGTCCGCCATATCCGCAAGGTGAACGCTCAGGTGCGTAAGGTCGTCGCAATGGACATGGATGAACTTATGACTGAAGCAAAGCTTCTAGGAGCTCCGTACGAGCTTCTGCTCGAAATCAAGCAGCTTGGACGCCTTCCGGTTGTGAACTTTGCTGCCGGCGGTGTAGCTACACCAGCAGACGCGGCACTAATGATGCAGCTAGGAGCAGACGGAGTATTCGTAGGCTCTGGTATCTTTAAATCTGATAACCCTGCAAAGTTTGCAAAGGCAATTGTTGAAGCAACGACTCACTATCAGGATTACGAGCTGATTGCGAACATTTCAAAAGGTCTTGGCATCCCGATGAAGGGTATGGAAATTTCATCACTGGCACCAGAAGCCCGCATGCAGGATCGCGGCTGGTAAGGGGATAGCTATGGTGAAAATAGGAGTACTTGGCCTTCAGGGTGCTGTACGAGAGCATATACGGGCAATTGAAGCATCTGGAGCGGAGGGCACTGTCATTAAGCGTCCAGAAGAGCTATCAGAAGTCGACGGCCTGATCATTCCTGGCGGAGAAAGTACTGCAATCCGCCGTCTTATTGATAAGTATGGCTTCATGGAAGAGTTAAAGAAGTTCGCTGCAGATGGTAAGCCGATGTTCGGGACCTGTGCCGGATTGATTCTGCTTGCGAATGATCTCGTTGGCTACGATGCGCCGCACATCGGTGTCATGGATGTGAAAGTGGAGCGCAACTCTTTTGGTCGCCAGCGAGAAAGCTTTGAAGCGGACATTGACATCTCAGGAGTGGCAGAGAATTTTTCTGCCGTCTTTATTCGTGCCCCGCATATTGTGGAAGCTGGTGAGAATGTCGAAGTGCTGGCCAAGCATAATGACAGGATTGTTGCTGCTCGTGACGGACAATTTTTAGGCTGTTCGTTTCATCCTGAATTAACTGATGATTATAGACTCATGAACTATTTTGTAAAAATGGTCGAGGAGACAAAGAGTAAAAATTTTGCATAAACCGCTTGCATGCTGACCATAATTGTAGTAAATTATGAATTAAAATTCGATAGTAAAAAAGCTATGAGAGGGAATAGTAGCTTGTGTCCATTCCAAAGAGAGCCGGTGGTTGGTGTGAACCGGTGTCTGGAGCAAATGAATCCGCCCTCGAGCAGAGTATGGAACGCCTGATTGGCAAGTAAATACTTTCGGTAAAAACCGTTATTTTATGAGTGGGAAGCATTTTTGCTTTCAACTAGGGTGGCAACGCGGGTTAACTCTCGTCCCTTTTAGGGGACGGGAGTTTTTTGTTTTATCAAAGACTTTTTTATTTCAGGTAAAAGGGAGGAAATCGCAGTGTTAGACGTAAAGTATTTAAGGGCTAATTTTGAAGAAGTAAAACGGAAGCTGCAGCACCGAGGAGAGGACTTAACTGATTTCGGCAAGTTTGAGGATCTCGATGTTAGGCGCAGGGAACTAATTCTAGACGCTGAACAGCTGAAGAGCAGAAGAAATGAAGTGTCCCAGCAGGTTGCCCAGTTAAAGCGTGAAAAACAGGACGCTGATCACTTGATTGCTGAAATGCGTGAGGTTGGGGATAAGATCAAGGTTTTGGATGACCAGTTGCGTGAAGTTGAGGAAGAACTGGAAGCCTTGATGCTAAGCATTCCGAATATACCTCATGAAAGTGTTCCAGTTGGAGAAACGGAAGATGATAATGTAGAGGTTCGCAAATGGGGAGAAATCCGTGATTTTGAATTCGAAGCGAAGCCACACTGGGATGTCGCAGACCATCTAAAAATCCTTGATTTCGAACGTGCTGGAAAAGTAACCGGCAGCCGTTTCGTATTTTACAAGGGATTGGGAGCGCGCCTTGAGCGTGCCTTGATGAGCTTTATGCTTGACCTTCATGTCGACGAGCATGGCTATACAGAAGTTCTGCCACCATACATGGTTAATCGTGCAAGCATGACTGGGACAGGACAGCTTCCTAAGTTTGAAGAAGATGCATTCCGAATTGAGAGCGAAGATTACTTCTTGATTCCGACAGCTGAGGTTCCTGTTACAAACATGCACCGCGATGAAATCATGAGCGGAGAGGAATTGCCAATCAATTATGCAGCCTACAGTGCGTGCTTCCGTTCAGAGGCAGGATCTGCAGGGAGAGATACGCGCGGTTTGATCCGCCAACACCAGTTCAACAAAGTCGAGCTTGTTAAATTCGTGAAACCTGAAGATTCTTATGATGAGCTGGAGAAGCTGACTGGACATGCCGAAAAGGTGCTTCAGCTGTTAGGCCTTCCATACCGCGTATTGAGCATGTGTTCTGCTGACCTTGGATTCACAGCTGCAAAGAAATACGATATTGAAGTTTGGATTCCAAGCTATGGCACATACAGGGAAATCTCTTCTTGCAGTAACTTTGAAGGTTTCCAGGCTAGACGTGCGAATATTCGTTTCCGCCGTGAAGCAAAGGCTAAACCAGAGCATGTGCACACACTGAACGGATCTGGTCTTGCAATTGGCCGTACAGTAGCCGCCATCCTGGAAAATTATCAGCAGGCTGATGGAAGTGTCGTCATTCCAGAGTCATTGCGTCCATATATGGGCAACCGGGAAGTTATTGCTCCTAAATAATTTTACATTTGGGCAGGATTCATTCCTGCCCTTATAAAAAATTCAAAAGAAGTGTTGACTCGTTTTCGAATACATGATATTATATTTCTTGTCTCGGAGGTATACCCAAGTCTGGCTGAAGGGATCGGTCTTGAAAACCGACAGGCGGGTAACACCGCGCGGGGGTTCGAATCCCTCTACCTCCTCCATTATTTTAATATTAAAGCATTAACGCATAAAAACAATTTGGAGATTGTGTAAAGAAACCCGTTACGGTTGTAGCGGGTTTTTTTATATTCTTTCTTAAGGTGCTTATAGAAATTTCTTAAGGGGAACTAGCTTGAATTTGGCTAATAGATTTGAGAGTAGAGAACATTATCTGGGGCTTTAAACCTTGTTAGCTCTGTCTCAAGACGTGTAGAAAATAAAAAACCGCCAAATGGCGGTTTTATTTTTTCAACAACTGAGTTTGTCTAATATGCGTTGCGATTTTCTCCACGATTGGCTCAATGGATTCCGGGTTATTGAACAAATCATAATCATTGATGTTCAAACGCAGGACTGGGCATGCGTTGAAGTTATTGATCCAGTTCTCATAACGAGCATGCATTTCTTCCCAATAAGTTATCGGAGTCTGCTGTTCCATCGGTCGTCCTCTTAGCTTGATGCGTTCAAGAATATCGTCAATTGAACCCTCAAGGTAGATCAGCAAGTCTGGATGTGGGAAGTATGGAGTCATGACCATCGCTTCGAATAGACTCTTGTAGGTTTCGTAGTCCACAGGGGACATTGTGCCTTTTTCATAATGCATTTTTGCGAAGATGCCTGTATCTTCATAAATCGAACGGTCCTGGATAAATCCGCCGCCGTATTCGAAAATTCTTTTTTGCTCCTTGAAGCGCTCTGCAAGGAAATAGATTTGCAAGTGGAAGCTCCAGCGTTCGAAATCAGCATAGAACTTATCAAGGTATGGGTTTGTATCTACTTTTTCAAAGGATGTACGGAACCGAAGGGCATCCGCCAGGGCATTTGTCATAGTCGATTTGCCGACTCCTACAGTACCAGCAATCGTGATGACCGCATTTGCCGGGATGTCATACTTTGTTCTTAGATTCATGGTTGTACGCTCCTTTTTCTTAATGATGCGGTTAGCTGATCAATGATCAGCTGAAGATCTTCTTCGTTTTTCACAAAATCCAGCTCATCGCCGCTGAAACGGAGGACGGGGATTTCAGGGTGGTCATGCTCAAATTGAAGCATTGCTTGTTCATAATCAAGAGATAATTGCTCTAGATATAAAGGGCTGATGTTTTTCTCGACTTCGCGGCCGCGCATTTTGATGCGCTTCAGCAATGTATCAAGACTTGCATTCAAGTAAATGATGACATTCGGCTTAGGCATATCTTTTGTCAGGATTTGATAAATATCTAGGTATTTTTTGTACTCCTGATCATTTAAGGTGCGCTGTGCGAAAATGAGGTTTTTCATGATATGGTAATCAGCAACGACAGACTTGTTTTTGCTGAGGTAATGTTCATTAATATCTCCGAGCTGCTTATATCGATTGCAGAGGAAAAACATTTCTGTCTGGAAACTCCATTCTTCTATGTCATCGTAAAACTTCCCTAAAAATGGATTTTCATCGACAATTTCTTTTAAAAGTGCAAACTCGAACCGTTCGGAAATGGCACGTGCAAGTGACGTTTTTCCGATGCCGATTGGTCCTTCAACCGTTATAAAAGGTGTTCCTTCCACAACATGTCCTCCCTCTCTGTTGTATCTATCTCTATTTTACATTTCTGTCAGTTAAATCACGCAAAATCCATTTTATCACACCACTGTATGATATGGGTATGGAATATTAAGAGGCAATTTTAGCAAAAAAGAAGACAGCCGCATAAATACTGCGCCTGTCAATTATTATCGGAATTTGTAAACTTATTTTGACAGAAAATTTTATCTTTTAAAAAGAGGGCAGGTACTACTTTCATTTTGAGAAATGTCTAGCTTCAGCGCCTAACCCCTTGAGTCGCTTGTCTAGTGTCGCCTCCTAGAAACTCCGAAACTTCAACTCCGCCGGCAGAAGCAAAAAGCGCTTCTTTGTCGGAGTCTCCAGTTTCTGCGTTTCTGGGCAGTCGGCTATACTTTTCGGTTTCGGTCCGCTCAGGTGAAGTCAAAGAACGACTTCACCGGTCAGCCCTCCAGCGCTTGTCGGGGCTGACCAAGACGCTTACGCTTTTCGAACTACGTTGAAATTATCCTGGATGAGCAGCCAGTTTTGCGGGAAGGAGAGTCCGAGCTTCCAATAGCTCATTCCTCTAAGGTTCAATTCTTTGATCAATTCGAATTTTGTCTGGATGGAGCGTGCATCCTCAAACCAGACTTCGTGCTGCTTTCCATTTGAGGCTGTATATCGGAAGGTTGGCGCCTGGGACTTTGTGTTGTACTGGATCGCTACATTATTCTCGGCTGCAATCTGGATGGCCTGCTGCGGACTTACGGCCCTTGCGATCGTCCCCTGGACAAATGGAAGTGTCCAGTCATATCCATATAGATTCTGTCCCATCATGATTTTTTGTGACGGCATTTCACTGATGGCATACTCTAATACCTCGCGTACAGGGACGATGGGTGAGACCGCCTGGGCAGGTCCGCCGCTATAGCCCCATTCATAAGTCATGATGACGACAAAATCTACTATTTCCCCATGCGCTTTGTAGTCGTGCGCCGTATACCACGGCCCTGTCTGGGATGCACTAGTTTTAGGAGCCAGTGCAGTGGATATGAACCAGCCTTCCTGTTTAAACCGATCCCTTGCTTTTCGGAGGAAGGTGTTATAGGCTTCACGGTCTTCGGGGCGCAGGTATTCAAAGTCAAAGTGGATATCGCGGAATCCATACTTTTTAGCGGTGGCAACGATATTGTTCAGAAATTTGTCCTGGACAGCCATGTCATTCAGGATGATACGGCCAAGCTCATCGCTGAACTGGTCGTTTTCCTGATTGGTGATGACCATCATCAGAATATTATTGTTGGCTTCGGCAATGGCCGGGGAAATTGTTCAACAGCGGTTCCTTCAATGAACCGTCCCGCAAAGCCTGGAAGCTGAACGGCGCGAGATAGGTTAGATAGGGAGCAGCTTCCCGGGCAGCTGTTTCAAGTGCAGGGGCCACTGTGTTCCCTCTTGGTTCTACATAGGCATTGAATTCCGCATTTGTTTTCGGTCGTTGCGGAATATATAAACGGAAACCTACAGATAATGGCTGGTTGACTGAAATCCCGTTAATCCTCGCGAGTTCCTGTGGAGTGATCCCAAACCTTCGTGAAATCGCCCATAGTGTGTCTCCAGGCTGGACAAAGTAAAAACTGCCGACGATCGGGATGACCATCGCCTGGCCAACAACTAGATTATTCGGGTTAGGCAGTTCGTTCGCTTCGGTTATATCAGCAACAGAAGACCCGTAAATTTGAGCGATCTGTGTTAATGTCTGTCCTTGCTGAACCACATGAATTTGCATCTTCTTCCCTCCCTTGCATTTTTAGCGCTACAACCATTGTATGAAGGAAGAAATTGCAGTATGTTAAAAATCGAGCTCCCTAGAAGGCCTTGTATCGGCAGACAGGACGTTTTTCATCATTGTCAGGGCGTATTTATTATCCTCATCATCATTAGATGCAATGAAGTCCTCAGGGATAATCAGGTTGTATTCTCGCATATACGCATCATTTGCAGTGAAAAGCACGCAGATGTTGCCTGCAATTCCCGATAGGACCAATGTATCCACCTTCAATTGCTGAAGCAGGGTATGAAGGGCTGTTCCATAAAAAGCAGAATGCTTTGGTTTTATTAAAAAATAATCCTGATTTTTTTCAGGAGCAATTTTTTTAATGAGTTCATCGCTCGTTTCATTGGAGCAATGATCAATGATTTTTTCAAAATCCGCCTGCCATAGATTATAATGGTCATTAATATAGATAACAGGCATGTCGCTTTTATTGAAAGATCTCTTTAATGTTAAAATTGGATCGATGATTTTTCGGGTGTGTATAGCGAGGGTTTTCCCGGCATCAAAATTAAAATCATTGATCATATCAATAATTAATAGAGCAGCCTTTGACATGAATGAATCCTCTCCTTTTCCTTTATATTTTTACCGGCGGGGGATTCTTAAACCAATTGGAAACAACAATATTATTTTTAAGGAGGGAAAGATGGAAGCTCAACTTACCCAGGATGAAAAATTCATGCTTATGGCAATTGAAGAAGCGAAAAAAGCTGGGCAGATGGATGAGGTACCGATTGGTGCGGTGATTGTCCTCGATGGTGAGATCCTTGCTCGTGCCCACAATCTCCGTGAAACGAAGCAGAGCTCGATTGCCCATGCAGAGGTGCTGGCAATCGACGAGGCATGCAAGAAGTTAGGCACCTGGCGGCTTGAGGATGCCACTCTCTATGTGACACTGGAGCCATGCCCGATGTGTGCAGGGGCCATTATGCTCTCGCGGGTGAAAAAAGTGGTTTATGGAGCAAAGGATCCGAAGGGCGGCTGCGCCGGCACCTTCATGAATATCCTCCAGGATGAGCGCTTCAACCATCAAAGTGAAGTGGTGACAGGCGTGCTGGAAGCAGAATGCGGAGCACTGCTATCCGACTTTTTCAGGAATCTCCGGGAAAAAAAGAAGCTGAAAAAGAAGCAGGCAAAAGAGGAACTGGAACAACAGACAGGAATTGACAGGGGATAAGCATTGCTTTTTAGTCCGTGAATTAGTATACTATGTATGTGTCCTTGAGACACACCTAAATAAGGTTTCAATTTTGCCGTGCTAGTCGGGGAGGTAGCGGTGCCCTGTACCCGCAATCCGCTCTAGCGGGGATGAATCCCTTCCTGAGGCTGTTTTACTGTAGGGTCTGCCTTAAGTAAGTGGTGTTGACGCCCGGGTCCTGCGCAATGGGAATCCATGAACCATGTCAGGTCCGGAAGGAAGCAGCATTAAGTGGACGCTCCCATGTGCCGCAGGGTTGCCTGGGACGAGCTAACTGCTTAAGTAACGCTTATGGTATTCAGTCGACGGAAGGTGCGCGGCAGTTAAATATGATACATTCAACTCATCCTTTTAACAGGGATGAGTTTTTTGTCGTTTAATACAATAAAAACTTCCCCTTGTAAAAGTGAAATTGAAAGTTATTTGCGTTATAATAGATAAGATAATAAAAGGAAGGGAGCGGTGTCATTGGCCTACCAAGCTTTATATCGTGTCTGGCGTCCACAGCAATTTATAGATGTGGTCGGGCAGGAACATGTCACAACGACACTGCAAAACGCTCTGCTTCAACAAAAAATATCACATGCCTATCTTTTTTCGGGACCCAGGGGGACTGGGAAAACGAGTGCTGCTAAAATTTTGGCAAAAGCGGTTAACTGCGAAAATGCTCCAACGGCCGAACCATGCAATGAATGCGATGCCTGCCGCGGGATAACGGATGGATCGATTCCTGATGTGATTGAAATCGATGCCGCTTCCAATAACGGTGTCGAGGAAATCCGGGATATTCGAGATAAGGTAAAATATGCGCCGAACGTCGTGAAGTATAAAGTTTACATCATAGACGAAGTGCATATGCTTTCCATCGGAGCGTTCAACGCATTGCTGAAAACCCTTGAAGAGCCTCCAAAGCATGTCATCTTTATCCTCGCCACGACTGAGCCTCACAAGATTCCACTCACAATCATTTCACGATGCCAGCGATTTGATTTTAAGAGGATCACAGCTCAGGCAATTGTGGGCAGGATGAAGCAAATTGTTGAGGAATCTGGAGTGGATTGCGATGAAAAAGCCTTGCAGATTATTTCCAGGGCTGCAGAAGGCGGAATGCGTGATGCTCTAAGTCTGCTAGATCAGGCTATCTCATTCAGCCAGGATACAGTAACGATTGAAGATGCACTCACGGTAACAGGCACTGTATCACAGAATTTCCTGAACCAGCTGGCCAGAGCGATTTATGAAAAGAATGCGGCAGCTGGGCTGGAAGCTTTGGAAGAACTGCTTTTACAAGGGAAGGATCCAGCAAGGTTCATAGAAGACTTGATTTTCTTCTATCGTGACATGCTCCTTTACAAGGCAGCACCTGCACTCGAGGAATCTATGGAGCGAGTAATGCTGGACGAAGATTTTCAGGAGCTTGCCAATCACGTCGAGCCAGCTCAGATCTATGAATTAATAGAAGTCTTGAATAAAGCGCAGCAAGAGATGCGTTGGACAAACCATCCCCGTATCTTCCTAGAAGTAGCGATCGTCAAGCTATGCCAGCTTGAAAATCGCCAGCCATCTACCAGCAATGTTGAGGTTGAACCATTGCTGAGAAGGATTGAACAGCTCGAGGAAAAATTGGTACAGTTTCAGCAAAATCCTGGAATGGCAGCAAGTGAACCAGCTGCGGCTGCTAAAAAAGCGCCTCGTCCGAACCGTAAAGGCTTCCAGGCTCCGACTGGAAAGATTAATGAGGTTCTGAAAAGTGCTACGAAGACAAATCTCCATACAATTAAGGGGCGTTGGGGAGATCTGCTCGAAATGCTTGCCGCGAATCAAATGCGTTCTCAGGCAGCGTTGTTAAATGAAGCCGAACCAGTAGCTGCATCTGATGAGGCAGTCGTGATAAAATTCAAATATGAAATTCATTGTCAGATGGCTATGGAAAACACCAGATTCACTGAAACTGTCAGCGGTGCGATGAATGATTACACCGGTAAAAGGATGCAGGTAATTGGTGTGCCTGAAGATCAGTGGCTTAAAATAAGGGAAAACTTTATCAGCCAGAGGGGCGATGGGGAATCGGAAGGGCAAGCTGCTGCAGCTGAAGACCCGCTGATTGCTGAAGCTAAAAAACTATTTGGCGATGAATTAATACAAATACAAGATTAAATTTGGAGGTACGTTTACATGATGCGAGGAAATGGAAATATGCAAAATATGATGAAGCAAATGCAGAAAATGCAAAAGAAGATGGAAGAAGCACAAGTTCAATTAGGAGAAGAGAAGATTGAAGGTACTGCAGGCGGCGGTATGGTAACGGTTATCGTTACAGGTCACAAGGAAATTGTCGATGTGCAAATCAAGCAGGAAGTTGTTGATCCTGATGATGTGGAAATGCTTCAGGACCTAGTTCTTGCAGCAACGAATGATGCGTTGAAAAAAAGCAGAAGAACTAACCAATAAGACAATGGGCCAATTTACAAAGGGCATGAACCTTCCTGGGGGAATGTTCTAGGAGGAATATAACAGAATGCATTATCCTGAACCAATATCGAAGCTGATTGACAGCTTTATGAAATTGCCAGGTATCGGCCCGAAAACGGCCGCTCGTCTGGCTTTTTTCGTATTAAGCATGAAGGAAGAAACTGTTTTGGATTTCGCTAAGGCATTGGTCAACGCTAAACGCAACCTGACTTATTGCTCGGTCTGTGGCCATATAACCGACCAGGATCCTTGCTATATATGTGAAGACCAGCGCCGCGATCGCAGTGTGGTCTGCGTTGTCCAGGATCCTAAGGACGTTATTGCGATGGAAAAGATGAAGGAATTCAATGGTCTCTATCATGTACTTCATGGAGCAATCTCTCCTATGGATGGAATTGGCCCAGAAGATATAAATATTCCCGACCTATTGAAGAGACTTCAGGATGAAACAGTCCAGGAAGTCATACTAGCAACGAACCCGAATATCGAAGGGGAAGCAACTGCTATGTATATCTCAAGGCTGTTGAAGCCATCAGGAATTAAGGTTACAAGAATCGCCCACGGACTGCCGGTCGGCGGGGATCTTGAATATGCGGATGAAGTCACCCTTTCTAAAGCATTAGAAGGGCGCCGGGAAGTGTAACTCCATCTATTAAGAACAAACTCTACTGGAGGAGAGTCATGTTATTTCGTAAAAAGAAATGGCTTAGAAAAGAATTCGACCATAAACTATTGGGACAGCTGGACAGCATGAAGAGAAACTGGAACAATCAAAAGCTACTGGTTGAAAGAAGTTTCGATCCATCAGAAGAGTTTATCACTGAAGCGAAAATTGCTGAGTCCAAGTACTTCTTTCTTTTCAAAGAAGCAAAGCACAGAAAAATCACCATTAAGACGAAGTGAGGTTTTTTCCATACGACAAGGTCTTATTTTGATAACTTGTACATAAAAATGTACAAGACATTGAAGTAAGGGGGGAGAGTATGGATCCTGTAGTTGTCATATCGGTCCTAGGTGGATTGATCTTTTTGCTGCTCATTATAGGTGCACCGACAAAACCGCTCCGCTTTATTGGTCAGAATGCAGTGAAGATCTTAATTGGAGCCATCTTTTTATTTTTTCTTAATGCTTTTGGTACTAGCTTTGGTATTTATGTACCCATCAATATTGCGACCGCAGCAGTCTCGGGTCTGCTAGGAATACCTGGTGTGTTTGCGTTGGTAGCTATTCAGACTTGGATTATCTAAAGAAGGAACGCCGCTTTTTTAAGCGGCGTTTTATTATTTTAGGGATTTCTTGCGAAAGCTATTGACCAGGCAAGCAGAAGTTGTTATTATATTAAACGTTGCTGTTGAACAGCTGTTAACAACTTTTTTAAAAAGGTGTTGACGAAATATCGACAGCATGATATATTATTTAAGTCGCCTACGGGTGACGCCGAAAAATTGCTCTTTGAAAACTAAACAAACAAGCGTCAACAAACAATATTTATAGTGACTTCTATTATATAGTTGATCACTAGCCAACGTTTTAAATTATGAGCTAAACTCATACTCTTTCTTGGAGAGTTTGATCCTGGCTCAGGACGAACGCTGGCGGCGTGCCTAATACATGCAAGTCGAGCGGATCTTCATTAGCTTGCTTTTGAAGATCAGCGGCGGACGGGTGAGTAACACGTGGGCAACCTGCCTGTAAGACTGGGATAACTTCGGGAAACCGGAGCTAATACCGGATAATCCTTTCCCTCTCATGAGGGAAAGCTGAAAGACTACCGGCTGTCACTTACAGATGGTTTCGCGGCGCATTAGCTAGTTGGTGAGGTAACGGCTCACCAAGGCAACGATGCGTAGCCGACCTGAGAGGGTGATCGGCCACACTGGGACTGAGACACGGCCCAGACTCCTACGGGAGGCAGCAGTAGGGAATCTTCCGCAATGGACGAAAGTCTGACGGAGCAACGCCGCGTGAACGATGAAGGCTTTCGGGTCGTAAAGTTCTGTTGTCAGGGAAGAACAAGTATCGGAGTAACTGCCGGTACCTTGACGGTACCTGACCAGAAAGCCACGGCTAACTACGTGCCAGCAGCCGCGGTAATACGTAGGTGGCAAGCGTTGTCCGGAATTATTGGGCGTAAAGCGCGCGCAGGCGGTTCCTTAAGTCTGATGTGAAAGCCCCCGGCTCAACCGGGGAGGGTCATTGGAAACTGGGGAACTTGAGTGCAGAAGAGGAGAGCGGAATTCCACGTGTAGCGGTGAAATGCGTAGAGATGTGGAGGAACACCAGTGGCGAAGGCGGCTCTCTGGTCTGTAACTGACGCTGAGGCGCGAAAGCGTGGGGAGCGAACAGGATTAGATACCCTGGTAGTCCACGCCGTAAACGATGAGTGCTAAGTGTTAGAGGGTTTCCGCCCTTTAGTGCTGCAGCAAACGCATTAAGCACTCCGCCTGGGGAGTACGGTATGCAAGGCTGAAACTCAAAGGAATTGACGGGGTACACAAGCGGTGGAGCATGTGGTTTAATTCGAAGCAACGCGAAGAACCTTACCAGGTCTTGACATCCTCTTGATTTCCCTAGAGATAGGGCGTTCCCCTTCGGGGGACAGAGTGACAGGTGGTGCATGGTTGTCGTCAGCTCGTGTCGTGAGATGTTGGGTTAAGTCCCGCAACGAGCGCAACCCTTGATCTTAGTTGCCAGCATTCAGTTGGGCACTCTAAGGTGACTGCCGGTGACAAACCGGAGGAAGGTGGGGATGACGTCAAATCATCATGCCCCTTATGACCTGGGCTACACACGTGCTACAATGGATGGAACAAAGGGTCGCGAAGCCGCGAGGTCGAGCCAATCCCATAAATCCATTCTCAGTTCGGATTGCAGGCTGCAACTCGCCTGCATGAAGCCGGAATCGCTAGTAATCGCGGATCAGCATGCCGCGGTGAATACGTTCCCGGGCCTTGTACACACCGCCCGTCACACCACGAGAGTTTGTAACACCCGAAGTCGGTGGGGTAACCTTTATGGAGCCAGCCGCCTAAGGTGGGACAGATGATTGGGGTGAAGTCGTAACAAGGTAGCCGTATCGGAAGGTGCGGCTGGATCACCTCCTTTCTAAGGATATTGCCATAATGGCAATCGGAATGCGAACCTTCTGGTTCGTACTGTGGATGTAATCCACATAGTTGACCGCTTGTTTGTTTAGTTTTGAGGGAGTAATTCCTCTCTATATGATATATGGGACTATAGCTCAGCTGGTTAGAGCGCACGCCTGATAAGCGTGAGGTCGGTGGTTCGAGTCCACTTAGGCCCACCATATATCTTTCATAATGGGGCCTTAGCTCAGCTGGGAGAGCGCCTGCCTTGCACGCAGGAGGTCAGCGGTTCGATCCCGCTAGGCTCCACCAAGTATTTGTTCCTTGAAAACTAGATAATCGTAAGTAAGAAGAACCAAGAAAAAACCGAGTGATCGCCATTTTAGTTTTTCTCTCTATATAATAGAGAAATGACCTTTTAGGTTAAGTTAGAAAGGGCGCACGGTGGATGCCTTGGCACTAGGAGCCGATGAAGGACGGGACTAACACCGATATGCTTCGGGGAGCTGTAAGTAAGCTTTGATCCGGAGATTTCCGAATGGGGAAACCCACTGTTCGTAATGGAACAGTATCTTTACCTGAATACATAGGGTATTGAAGGCAGACCCGGGGAACTGAAACATCTAAGTACCCGGAGGAAGAGAAAGCAAACGCGATTCCCTGAGTAGCGGCGAGCGAAACGGGACATAGCCCAAACCAAGAGGCTTGCCTCTTGGGGTTGTAGGACACTCAACATGGAGTTACAAAGGAACGGGGTAGATGAAGTGGTCTGGAAAGGCCCGTCAGAGAAGGTAAAAACCCTGTAGTTGAAACTTCGTTCCCTCCTGAGTGGATCCTGAGTACGGCGGGACACGAGAAATCCCGTCGGAAGCTGGGAGGACCATCTCCCAAGGCTAAATACTCCCTAGTGACCGATAGTGAACCAGTACCGTGAGGGAAAGGTGAAAAGCACCCCGGAAGGGGAGTGAAATAGATCCTGAAACCGTGTGCCTACAAGTAGTCAGAGCCCGTTCATGGGTGATGGCGTGCCTTTTGTAGAATGAACCGGCGAGTTACGATCCCATGCAAGGTTAAGTTGAGAAGACGGAGCCGCAGCGAAAGCGAGTCTGAATAGGGCGAATTTAGTATGTGGTCGTAGACCCGAAACCAGGTGATCTACCCATGTCCAGGGTGAAGGTTGGGTAACACCAACTGGAGGCCCGAACCCACGCACGTTGAAAAGTGCGGGGATGAGGTGTGGGTAGCGGAGAAATTCCAATCGAACTTGGAGATAGCTGGTTCTCTCCGAAATAGCTTTAGGGCTAGCCTCACGTTGTAAGAGTCTTGGAGGTAGAGCACTGTTTGGACTAGGTACCTCATCGGGTTACCGAATTCAGACAAACTCCGAATGCCAAAGACTTATCCGTGGGAGTCAGACTGCGAGTGATAAGATCCGTAGTCAAAAGAAACAGCCCAGACCACCAGCTAAGGTCCCAAAGTATACGTTAAGTGGAAAAGGATGTGGAGTTGCTTAGACAACCAGGATGTTGGCTTAGAAGCAGCCACCATTTAAAGAGTGCGTAATAGCTCACTGGTCGAGTGACTCTGCGCCGAAAATGTACCGGGGCTAAACGTATCACCGAAGCTGTGGATTGACATCTTAGATGTCAGTGGTAGGAGAGCGTTCTAAGGGCGTTGAAGTCAGACCGTAAGGACTGGTGGAGCGCTTAGAAGTGAGAATGCCGGTATGAGTAGCGAAAGATGGGTGAGAATCCCATCCACCGAATGCCCAAGGTTTCCTGAGGAAGGCTCGTCCTCTCAGGGTTAGTCGGGACCTAAGCCGAGTACCGAAAGGCGTAGGCGATGGACAACAGGTTGATATTCCTGTACCACCTCTTTATCGTTTGAGCAATGGGGGGACGCAGTAGGATAGGGTAAGCGCGCTGTTGGATATGCGCGTCTAAGCAGTAAGGCTGCAAGTGAGGCAAATCCCGCTTGCGTGAAGGCTGAGCTGTGACAGCGAGGGAAATATAGTACCGAAGTTCCTGATTTCACACTGCCAAGAAAAGCCTCTAGCGAGATAAAAGGTGCCCGTACCGCAAACCGACACAGGTAGGCGAGGAGAGAATCCTAAGGTGAGCGAGAGAACTCTCGTTAAGGAACTCGGCAAAATGACCCCGTAACTTCGGGAGAAGGGGTGCTCATTTGGGTGAATAGCCTAGATGAGCCGCAGTGAATAGGCCCAGGCGACTGTTTAGCAAAAACACAGGTCTCTGCGAAGCCGTAAGGCGAAGTATAGGGGCTGACGCCTGCCCGGTGCTGGAAGGTTAAGAGGGGGTTAGCTCACGCGAAGCTCTGAATCGAAGCCCCAGTAAACGGCGGTAAACTATAACGGTCCTAAGGTAGCGAAATTCCTTGTCGGGTAAGTTCCGACCCGCACGAAAGGCGTAACGATCTGGGCACTGTCTCAACGAGAGACTCGGTGAAATTATAGTACCTGTGAAGATGCAGGTTACCCGCGACAGGACGGAAAGACCCCGTGGAGCTTTACTGTAGCCTGATATTGAATTTTGGTACAGCTTGTACAGGATAGGTAGGAGCCTGAGAAACCGGAGCGCCAGCTTCGGTGGAGGCGCTGGTGGGATACTACCCTGGCTGTATTGAAATTCTAACCCACGCCCCTGATCGGGGCGGGAGACAGTGTCAGGTGGGCAGTTTGACTGGGGCGGTCGCCTCCTAAAGAGTAACGGAGGCGCCCAAAGGTTCCCTCAGAATGGTTGGAAATCATTCGCAGAGTGTAAAGGCACAAGGGAGCTTGACTGCGAGAGACCTACAAGTCGAGCAGGGACGAAAGTCGGGCTTAGTGATCCGGTGGTTCCGCATGGAAGAGTATCGCTCAACGGATAAAAGCTACCCCGGGGATAACAGGCTTATCTCCCCCAAGAGTCCACATCGACGGGGAGGTTTGGCACCTCGATGTCGGCTCATCGCATCCTGGGGCTGTAGTCGGTCCCAAGGGTTGGGCTGTTCGCCCATTAAAGCGGTACGCGAGCTGGGTTCAGAACGTCGTGAGACAGTTCGGTCCCTATCCGTCGTGGGCGCAGGAAATTTGAGAGGAGCTGTCCTTAGTACGAGAGGACCGGGATGGACGCACCGCTGGTGTACCAGTTGTCTTGCCAAAGGCATCGCTGGGTAGCTATGTGCGGACGGGATAAGTGCTGAAAGCATCTAAGCATGAAGCCCCCTCAAGATGAGATTTCCCATAGCGCAAGCTAGTAAGAACCCTGAAAGATGATCAGGTTGATAGGTCAGAGGTGGAAGCGCGGTGACGTGTGGAGCTGACTGATACTAATCGTTCGAGGACTTAACCAAATTAGATGACTCGTTTTTCTTGAATTCTTCTTACACATTATCTAGTTTTGAGGGAATAAAACCTCAAACCAAATAGTCTGGTGGCGATAGCGAGAAGGTCACACCCGTTCCCATACCGAACACGGAAGTTAAGCTTCTCAGCGCCGATGGTAGTTGGGGGTTTCCCCCTGTGAGAGTAGGACGCCGCCGGGCACCAAAAAGAACAGCTGTAATGGCTGTTCTTTTTTTGTGTGCGGATTTATTAATGGGGCTGAATATATAGCAGCAATTGATAATATACGAATAGCTTCAGACAGGTTTGGAGGAATAGCAGGAAAAGCTGTCAGAAGAAGAGGCAACTTAAGATAGGCTTGACGGAAAAGCAGGAAAAGCTGTCAGAAGAAGAGGAAACTTAAGACAGGTTTGACGGGAAAGCAGGAAAAGCTGTCAAAAGAAGAGGCAACTTAAGACAGATTTAAGAGAAAACAAGGAAAAGCTGTCATAAGTAGGAGCAACTTTATAGGACCTTCAGAATGCCTTTATCATCCTATCCAACATGCTTAATGATCAATATTCGCTTCTTTTCAAAAGTATTTTATATAATAAACCAACCTAAATTGTTATAAGACATACAAGGAAACCGGATGTCAATCATAAAATATAAAACAACTAAACTTCCAAAAAAATTATTCGGAAAATTGTATACAAAAAAATACTCCTGGCAACAATAGGTGTACGGAGGTGGAGAATTTGGGTTCGCTTTTAGCTAAGAATCAAATCGGGGAAAACTGTGTGATTTGCGAACAGACGAAAAAGGCTGGCATACACCTGTATACTTCTTTTATATGCACAGACTGTGAGAGCATCATGATCAAGACAGATACGAGTGATCCTCAATATAAATATTACGTAGAAAAGCTAAGGAAGGTAACGAAGCCTGGCATTTACAGTTAAAAGCTCATTTTGGGCTTTTATTTTTTTTGTTTTGTAGGAATTTTTAAAATGGTTAGTGTGGGTAACTAATTGTAGTTTTCTTAATCCAGCTCCCGCGCCTATCCCTCGAGTCGCTTGTGTGGCTGCGGCTCCTAACTCCTCGAGACGCTTGTCTAGCTACGCCTCCTAGAAACTCCGAAACTTCAACTCCGCCGGCAGAAGCAAAACCGCTTCTTTGTCGGAGTCTCCAGTTTCTGCGTTTCTGGACAGTCTGCTATACATTTCGATTTCGGTCCTGCCAATGAAGTCAAAGAACGACTTCACTGGCAGGCCCTCCAGCGCTTATCGGGCCTGAACGAGTCGCTTGCGCTTTTTGTTCCAAAAAAACAGTGTTAGAATAGATAGGTGTGAATTTATATATACAGGTGAGATTATGAATCAATTCAAAACACCCTTGTACACTCAATTGGTTGAGCATATAAACGGAAGCCCTCTATCGTTTCATGTACCAGGGCACAAAAATGGGGCTATTTTCCCTAAAAATGGACAGGCCTACTTTAAGCAAATTTTAAAATTGGATGCAACAGAAATAACAGGATTGGATGACCTTCATTCACCAGAGGGAGTTATTTTTGAAGCTGAAGAATTACTTATGGATTTATATAAAACAGATAAAAGCTTTTTTTTTAATAAATGGATCAACTGTCGGGAATCTTGCGATGATCCTTTCTGCGATAAATGAGGATGATGTGGTGCTGGTCCAGCGCAATTCGCATAAATCGATCATGAATTCTTTAAGACTTGCAAAAGCAAAACCTGTATTCATAAGTCCGGAATACAACGAAGAATACGGTGTAGCTGCCGGGTTGAGTATTGATGGGGTCAGATCAGCACTCAGCCAGTATCCGAATGCAAAGGCACTTATCGTAACGTACCCCAATTATTATGGACTGACATATGACCTTAAAACGATTATAGATTTGGCTCATGACCACGGCATTCCTGTATTGGTTGATGAGGCACATGGAGTTCATTTTATTGCTGGGGATTATTTTCCGGCTTCTGCTGTTGTACTTGGAGCCGATATTGTCGTGCAGTCTGCGCATAAGACCTTGCCAGCCATGACAATGGGAGCCTTCCTTCATTATCAGACGAAACGTGTCTCTCTCAGCAAGCTGAGATTCTATTTGCAAGCTCTGCAGTCAAGCAGCCCTTCGTATCCATTGATGGCTTCCCTTGATTTGGCACGCCTGTATCTGGGTACTTATAGCAAGGACGATCTCTCATACCTCCAAGCTGAAATCGAGGAGTTCAAAAAAAGGCTGCAGAAGATAACCGGGATTTATGTATTGCAACCTGATGATCCGCTTAAATTAACTATACAATCAATGGGTTCCTGGTCTGGCTTTGAGCTGCAGTCAAGACTCGAATCGGAAGGGATCTTTACGGAACTGGCAGACCCATATAATGTTCTGCTCGTTCTTCCTTTATTGAAGAATGGCATGAAGCACTCCTTGGAAGAAGCGGCACAAAAGATTGCCAAGGTTGTAAGTGCTATGCCTGATGGAAAAAATAAACCTGAATCAAAGGTTGTTCATAAAACTATTTCATCTTTAAAAGTCAGTTATAAAGAGATGGAGCTGCAACTGACAGAGTATGTTCTGCTGAAGGACGCTGCAGGAAGGATTAGTGCTGAGCAGATCATTCCCTATCCGCCGGGAATTCCAATTTGTCTCCGTGGTGAAGTCCTGACAGAAGATGATATTAATACAATCTTATTTTTAAAAGAAAAAGAAGCGAAAATCCAGGGCGGAGACTATTTGAAGGCTGGTAAAATTAAAGTGTTTAAGAGTTGGGGGATATAAAATTGGAAAAAGGAATCTTTATTACAATAGAAGGTCCGGATGGTTCTGGCAAGACAACGATCCTTCAGATGCTGGCTGAAAATCTTCAAAAGGAAGGCCGCGAAGTGGTGGCCACACGTGAGCCTGGAGGGATTGAGATTGCTGAACAAATCAGGAAAGTCATCCTGGATCCGGAAAATACAGCGATGGACCCGCGTACAGAGGCACTTTTATATGCTGCGGCGAGGAGGCAGCATCTTATTGAAAAGGTGAAGCCTGCTCTAAACGCAGGGAAAATCGTCTTATGTGACCGTTTTGTTGATAGCTCTCTTGCCTACCAGGGACATGCTCGTGGTCTAGGCATTGATCAAGTGTACTCAATCAACGAGTTTGCGATTGAAAATATGATGCCGGCAATGACCCTGTACTTTGATGTTGCGCCTGAGATTGGGCTTGATAGGATTAATAAAAACAAGGGTCGCGAAGTCAATCGACTGGATATGGAGAAGCTGGAATTTCACCAAAAGGTTCGAGAAGGTTATATGATGATTGCCGATAGATTCCCTGACAGGATTGCCAGAATCGATGCTTCAAAGGAATTAGAGGCAGTTTATCAACAAGCCGAAGCGAAAATTAAAGAGCTATTGAATAGTTAATATCCAGCACAACAAGCCTTGGTTTCGACTAGGCTTGTTTTTTACATACTAATTATTCGAGTTTGTGAGATGTTTTGAAAATAAGAGGTTATTTCACGAAAAACGCACTCGAATACTCCAATGGAATCAATCGATAAACAGATAAGGGAATTTAGCTGGAAGGCAATGGTATTTTACGTTTATATCATGTCTTGTCACATGAATCCTGTTATAATAAATATACAAATGAAACGGAATGAAAAAACACTTTTTCGTCTGGATTGTTGCTTTCTACAACCAAATTGGATTTTGGTCTCGAAAGCGGCACGCCGCGAATTAACCTAGGGGGATAAGGAATGAAGTTAATTTTAGCTGTGGTCCAGGACCAGGATAGCAACCGACTATCCAATGCATTAGTAGATCATAATTTCCGTGCAACAAAGATGGCTAGTACCGGGGGATTCCTGAAGTCAGGAAACACTACTTTTATCATAGGAACTGAAGATATCAGGATAGAAAAGGCACTCGAGGTCATCAGGGATAACTGTAAGTCGCGTGACCAGCTTGTAGCACCTGTTTCGCCAATGGGAGGGAATGCGGATTCATATGTTCCTTATCCTGTGGAGGTCGAAGTTGGCGGAGCGACTGTATTCGTATTACCTGTTGAGCAGTTTCATCAATTTTAGCGGGGAGTACCCGGAGGTTTAGTAAGAGATGAAGATTAATCAGGATATGCGCCTTAATATAGATAAAGTTCGCCAGGATCAAAAACAACAGCCTGGGGGCGGAATCAAGTTCAATGAACTTGTGCAGAAGCAGGACCATAAATTGCAGCTTGGACAGCTTCAGCAACTAATGAAGGAAGTCGAGTCCGCGGGTGAGAGGCTTGCCCGGTCAAGAACGTTCAAGGACCTGGCCAAGTTCAAGACACTGGTTAAGCAATTCGTAAAAGAAACAGTCAACTTTGGAATGGAGATAAAGCACTCGCATAGCTGGAATCAGTATGGCGAAGGCAGATCATTGAAGCTTGTTGAAACGATCGACGAAAAGCTCGTGGAGTTGACAGAAGAGTTAATGGATAATAAGGATGAACAGATTGATATTCTCGGTAAGGTTGGGGAAATCAAGGGCCTGTTGATCAATTTATATACGTAAGTGAGTGATACCATTGGCAAAGACGTGGGACGAGCTGGAGAAACTACAGCCGAATGTTTTGAAAATGATTAAAAACAGCATCCTGAAAAATCGAATAGCCCATGCGTATTTATTTGAAGGAATGAGGGGAACTGGAAAAAAGGAGATTAGTATTCTCCTTGCTAAGAGCATCAATTGCCAGGGGCCGGTTGATGGCTATAAACCTTGTGAAAGCTGCTTGAACTGCAAAAGGATCAATCATGGCAACCACCCTGATATTCATCTTGTCGAGCCGGATGGCCTATCGATCAAGAAGGGACAAATTCAGCAGCTGCAGGAGGAGTTTTCGAAAACTGGTGTAGAGTCAAAGAATAAGCTTTACACGATTGTGCATGCCGATCGGATGACGACAAATGCGGCGAACAGTCTCCTCAAATTCCTAGAGGAGCCGCATGCCGGAACTGTTGCCGTATTGATCACTGAGCAGTCACAGCAAATGCTGCCGACAATTTTATCAAGATGCCAATTGATTAATTTTACACCATTATCTCCTAAAAATATGGCAGAACAACTGATAGCCATTGGGGTACAGCCGCAAACGGCACCGCTATTGGCACAGCTGACCAATAATTTGGAAGAAGCTTTAGAGATAAGTAATGATGATTGGTTTGCACAAGCACAAAAAATAGTGTTAAAATTATATGAAGTGCTGAAAAAGAATTCACTTGAAGCTATGGTCGCACTTCAAGAGAACTGGTTTATGCACTTTAAAGAGAAAGAACAAATCGATCGTGGTTTGGATTTATTACTTCTTATTTTTAAGGATTTATTATACATTCAGCTTGGCAAGAAAGACCAGGTTGTTTATCTAAACGAAAGCTCACGTTTAGAACAGTTTGCACTACAGACATCCGGACGGCGTCTTACCGAACAAATGGCAGCCATTCTGGAGGCGAAGAGGAAGCTGCATGCCAATATGAATCCCCAGCTGCTCATGGAAGAGCTGGTGTTAAAATTGCAGGAGGGATCTACACTTGTATGATGTAGTAGGTGTCCGCTTCAAGAAAGCGGGGAAGATTTATTATTTTGATCCCGGCGATCTCTCAATTCAAAAGGACGAATTCGTCATTGTCGAAACTGTAAGGGGTGTTGAGTACGGAAGAGTAGTAACTCCCCGTAAGCAGGTTGGCGAGAAGGATGTTGTCCTGCCTCTGAAAAAGGTAGTCAGAATTGCAGATCAGAAGGATCGTCTTATTGTCGAGGAGAATAAAACAGCTGCAAAGGAAGCGTACGATGTTTGCAGTGAAAAAGTGAATGAACATCAGCTTGATATGAAGCTTGTTGATGTTGAATATACATTTGACCGCAATAAAGTCATTTTCTACTTCACGGCTGATGGCCGCCGCGTCGATTTCCGGGAATTGGTCAAGGACTTGGCCTCGATTTTCCGGACAAGGATTGAACTGCGCCAAATTGGTGTCAGAGATGAAGCGAAAATGCTTGGCGGAATAGGACCATGCGGCAGAATGCTTTGCTGTTCAACGTTCCTAGGGGACTTTGATCCAGTTTCAATCAAGATGGCTAAGGATCAAAATCTTTCGCTTAACCCAACGAAAATTTCCGGCCTTTGCGGCAGGCTCATGTGCTGTTTGAAATATGAGAACGACGAATATGAATCAGCGAAAGAGCAGCTGCCTGACCTGGGTGAAATGATTGTTACACCCGATGGTACTGGTAAGGTTGTCGGGTTGAACATCCTGGAACGAGTCATGCAAGTCAATATACCTGGCCAGGAACGTGTGCTGGAATATACACTTGAGGAAATACAGGAAGCAGGAGCTGTATCGTTGCAATCATCCACAGATTAATGAGGTGGAACAGGTGGATAAAAAAGATATCTTTGACTCAGTAAGTAATATGGAATCGCAGATTGGTGATTTATACCGTCAGCTTGGTGAGTTAAAACAGCATTTGGCAGAAGTTCTGGAAGAGAATAATGCATTAAAACTGGAAAATGAGCATATAAGACGCCGTCTGGATCAAACCATAGGTAAAAAAGATCCAACCATTAAGAAAAACGATAAGGAAAACAGCAATCAGGCCCAGGGTGATAAAAACCTGGTCGACATCGGTGAAGGCTACGATAACCTTGCCCGTCTGTACCAGGAAGGCTTCCATATTTGCAACCTGCATTTCGGAAGCCCGCGCAAAGAAGATTGTCTGTTCTGTCTATCTTTTCTTAATAAAAAATAATTGGCAGCCTTCCTTAATTAGGGAAGGCTATTTTTATAAGCTTTTGTTTATGGAGGAATTAGCTATAATGGTAAACTTACGAGAAGATGAACGATTGGATTATTTATTGGCAGAGGATTTAAGGATTATCCAGAGTCCGAATGTTTTTTCATTTTCGCTTGATGCTGTGCTGCTAGCGAGATTCGTCTGGGTCCCCATCCAAAAGGGCAGAATTGTTGACCTTTGCAGCGGAAATGGAGTAATTCCGCTATTTTTAAGCGCAAGGACAAAGGGGACCATCACCGGGGTGGAGATTCAAGAGCGGTTATATGATATGGCTGTCCGAAGTATTGAATATAATAATCTTGAAGGACGATTAGATATGATTCATGGTGATCTTAAGGAAGCACCGAAAGAACTCGGCTACGAGAAGTATGATGTCGTAACATGCAATCCTCCATATTTCCTTACACCCTCAAAAGAAGAAATAAATTTGAATGAACATCTGGCGATTGCTCGCCATGAGATACTCTGCACACTTGAGGATGCGATTAAATCTTCGAGCCAGCTTGTAAAACAAGGCGGCAAGGTTGCCTTTGTCCACCGTCCAGGCAGGTTGATTGATATCATCGAACTTATGAGGCAATACCGGCTTGAGCCTAAGCGGATCCAGTTTGTTTATCCAAAGGACGGAAAGGAAGCGAATACGCTGTTGATAGAGGCAATCAAGGATGGAAGCCCTGACCTTAAAATCCTTGAGCCATTGACGGTTTATGATGAAAATAATGAGTATACCCCGGTTATTAAAGAAATGTTATATGGAAGTAAATAAGCATAGAGAAACGGGTGATTGACATGCAACAGCAGAAAAGCTTTGAACGGGAACATGAAAAGGGGATTCTTTACCTTGTGCCGACTCCTATCGGCAACCTTGAGGACATGACATTCAGGGCGATCAGGATCATGAAGGAAGCCGATTTGATTGCAGCGGAGGATACGAGGAACACGAAAAAGCTATGTAATTATTTTGAGATTGAAACGCCCGTTACCAGCTATCATGAACATAATAAGGAAAGCAGCGGACATAAATTGATTGAAAAAATCAAGGATGGAGCAAGAGTCGCGCTTGTCAGCGATGCGGGAATGCCAACGATTTCGGATCCAGGTACAGAACTTGTGGCAGAAGCAATCGCCGAAGGATTGACAGTCGTCCCGCTGCCAGGGGCGAATGCTGCTTTGACAGCTTTGATTGCTTCTGGCATTCTTCCTCAGCCATTCTATTATTATGGATTTCTCCAGAGAGGAAAAAAGGATAAGAAGAAGGAACTTGAGCTGCTGGCGAAACAAACTGCAACGATTGTCCTTTATGAATCTCCGCATCGTTTGAAGGAGACTCTCTCGGTGATGCTTGATGGTCTCGGTGACCGTAAAATTGTCCTTTGCCGTGAACTGACGAAGAAATATGAGGAGTTCCTGAGGGGAACGATATCGGAGGCATTGGCATGGGCAGGGGCAGAAGAAGTCCGCGGGGAGTTTGTCTTGATCATCGAAGGTGCTTCTCATGATGCCATTTCCGAAGAAGAGAACCAATGGTGGGAAACATTAAGCCTGGAAGACCATGTCGAACATTATATATCTAATGAACAAATGAACTCTAAGGAAGCCATCAAGCAAACAGCCAAAGATAGAGCTATGCAAAAGCGAGAGGTATACCAGGCATATCATATTAAAGAATAATGCGGAAACAGCATATATAAAAAAGGCCGTGGAATTGTCCACGGCCTTGTGTATTAGATTTAAGCTTTTGCAGGTTCGAAGCTTCCCTGGATTTCTTGAAGAAGCTGTTCAGCACCTTCACGGCTAAGGATCAGCTTGCCGCCTGCCAATGTGATGTTGTTGTCAGAAACTTCACCAGTGATATGGCAAGTCATGTTAGGCTTGTACTTCTTAAGGATGATGCGGTCATCATCCACATAAATTTCCCAATGCATCCTTTTCTGCGATGCCAAGAGTCCTTCTAAGTTCGATTGGAATTACCACGCGGCCAAGCTCATCAACTTTACGTACGATACCAGTAGATTTCATAATTATAATCCCCTCTCATTTTCCCTATATTAAGTTCGTCATTATTCGACATTTTTCTCTTATTGGTTTTATAATACCAGCGATTCCAATAACCGTCAATTATTTTATTTTTCTTCTATTAACAAATTTTAACACAGCGAGAAAACCTTTTCATATCAAGGGTTATAAATGAATATAGCGTGTGGGATCAAGGAATGATGCGGTGTTTTTAATTAGAGGATTTAAGGAAAATATTATTGTGGGGATAATATTCGGCGCATAATTCGACAAAATTCTACAAATTCCTTCGACAAGTTGTCACAAATTCGACAAACCCGAAATCGCCTATACATTATTTTTTAAGCAGGTATATTGTATTGACGAATTTGGTTATGATTTTATTATGCAGAATATCAAACTTTCACTTTATAATCGTAGCTCCTGCTGGAATTTGAGGCGGGGCTTTTTTAGTAAGGCTGTTCTTATAATGATAATATTCTATAAAGGACAAAGTCCACATTAAATCTCCACTGACAATATTCGTAAAATATATAGGGAGAATGTCCGTTGTGGAGGATTATTTTTTTTTATAAACCATTCTGTTATTCCCACTTGAGTAAAATGAGATTGTCGAAAGCAATAATCATGCGTCTTTGTTTTACATGAAAGTGTTATGAATCCTGGTGCATTAGCTGGTATAATAACTACTATTAGAATGAACTAGCAGTTTTAGTTTAAGGAGGATCTTCATGGAAGAGAAACTGAAAACCTTTTATCTTACAACCCCGATTTATTATCCAAGCGGCAATTTACATATTGGTCATGCTTATACAACAGTAGCTGGCGATGCAATGGCTCGCTATAAGAGACTGCGCGGCTATGATGTCATGTACTTGACAGGCACGGATGAGCACGGTCAAAAAATCCAGCGTAATGCTGAGGCGAAGGGCATCACTCCGCAGCAATATGTAGACGAAATTGTCGAAGGGATCCAGGAGCTTTGGGGCAAGCTGGATATTTCCTACAATGATTTTATCCGTACAACACAGGATCGTCACAAACAGATTGTCGAAAAGATTTTCGCTCAGCTGCTTGAGCAGGGGGATATTTATCTTGATCAATATGAAGGCTGGTACTGTACTCCATGTGAATCATTCTACACAGACAGACAGCTTGAAGATGGCAACTGCCCGGATTGCGGACGTCCTGTTGAAAAAGTTAAAGAAGAGTCATACTTCTTCAAAATGAGTAAATACGCAGACAGGCTGCTGAAATATTACGAAGAGAACCCTGACTTCATCCAGCCGGAATCTCGTAAAAATGAAATGATCAATAACTTTATCAAACCCGGCCTTGAGGACCTAGCAGTTTCACGGACAACGTTTGACTGGGGTGTGAAGGTTCCTGGAGATCCGAAGCACGTCATTTATGTATGGATCGATGCATTGTCGAACTATATCACGGCTCTTGGTTACGGAACGGATGACGATTCCAAGTACTTGAATTACTGGCCTGCGGATGTCCATCTTGTCGGTAAAGAAATCGTCCGCTTCCATACAATCTATTGGTCAATCATGCTGATGGCCCTTGACCTTCCGCTTCCTAAAAAGGTTTTCGCCCATGGCTGGCTTCTGATGAAGGATGGAAAAATGTCGAAATCCAAGGGGAACGTAGTCGACCCGGTTACATTAATTGACCGCTATGGCCTGGATGCGCTTCGTTACTACTTGCTGCGTGAAGTTCCATTTGGTTCAGATGGTGTGTTCACTCCAGAAGGATTTGTCGAAAGGATTAATTTTGACCTTGCGAATGACCTTGGAAACCTATTGAACAGAACGGTAGCGATGATCAATAAGTATTTTGAGGGTGATATTCCTGCTTACAAAGGTTCAGAAGGTGAATTTGAAAAGCAGCTCCTTGAAGTGAACAAAGAAACGGTGCAGAAATACGAAGAAGCAATGGAGAAAATGGAGTTCTCCGTTGCGCTTACTTCAGTGTGGCAATTGGTCAGCCGCTGCAATAAATTCATCGATGAAACACAGCCGTGGGTGCTTGCGAAGGATGATGAAAAGAAAGCGGTCCTGGGAGATGTGATGGTACACCTTGCTGAATCATTGAGAAGAGTCGCTGTCCTGCTGAAGCCATTCCTGACACGAACTCCGGATAAAATCTTTGCTCAACTGAATGTTGGTTCAGAAGCCCTCCAGTCATGGGAAAGCTTAGAGGAATTCGGCCAGATTCGTGCTGGAACAAAGGTTGTTCAGGGAGAGCCAATCTTCCCGCGCCTTGATTTGAAAGAAGAAGTTGAATTCATCAAGGAAAAAATGCAGGGAGCTGCACCGGCGGCACCTGTGGAGGAAGAAAAGCCTGAAGTTCAGGATGAAATTACAATTGATGACTTCATGAAGGTTGAGCTTCGTGTAGCGAAAGTCATCCATGCAGAACCAGTCAAGAAGGCTGATAAGCTTCTGAAGCTACAATTGGATCTTGGCTATGAAAAGCGCCAGGTTATCTCTGGCATCGCGAAGTACTATAAACCGGAAGACCTTGTCGGCAAAAAGGTGATTTGCGTGACAAACCTCAAGCCGGTTAAACTCCGCGGGGAGCTTTCCGAGGGAATGATCCTGGCAGGGGAAAAAGACGGCGTCATGTCACTTGCAACCGTTGACGATGCACTTGCTATCGGCGCTAAAGTAAAATAGATTCAAAAAGAAAACCTGGAAATGTTTCATGTGTAACATTTTCAGGTTTTTTGTGTTAAAAAAGCTTTCAGATCAAAAAAATAAATTATGATAGAGTAGTAAGTCAGTTAACAAGCAATCTGATACATATTCGGTTTCCCTGAAATCGGATTCAAAAATTTGACCTGGACAATGAAAAAAAGTTATGATATCGACACATCTTTATCACAATAATAAGAACATCGCAGTAAGTCTATTCTCCCTCTAGCTAAGGACGTATAGAATGAAGCTGCAGGGCAATGCTGCAAAGGAGTTTTGACATGCTTTTTGATACACACGTGCACTTAAACGCAGAACAATTCAACGAAGATCTCCAGGAGGTCATTGACCGCGCAATCGCTGAAGGTGTGACGAATATGGTAGTTGTCGGTTTCGATGAAATAACGATAAAAAAAGCAATAGAGCTCGCCGAAAGCTATGATTTTCTTTATGCGAGTGTAGGGTGGCATCCAGTTGATGCAATCGACATGACCCAGGAGCATCTGGACTGGCTAAAAGAATTGGCGAGCCATCCCAAAGTAGTCGCACTTGGAGAAATGGGACTGGATTATTATTGGGACAAGTCACCGAAGGAGATCCAGAAAGAGGTCTTCCGCAAACAAATCAGGCTGGCAAAAGAAGTGAATCTTCCTATCATCATACATAATCGTGACGCAACAGCAGACATAGTGGAAATTCTAAAGGAAGAAAATGCCGGAGAAGTTGGCGGGATCATGCATTGTTTCAGCGGCAGCGTGGAAACAGCACTTGAATGCGTTGAAATGAACTTCTATATTTCGCTTGGCGGTCCTGTTACTTTTAAAAATGCAAAAAAACCGAAGGAAGTAGCAGAGGCCATTCCGCTAGACCGTCTTTTGGTCGAGACTGACTGCCCATACTTGACGCCCCATCCTTATCGCGGAAAGAGAAATGAGCCTGCCTATGTAAAATTGGTAGCACAACAAGTTGCAGAACTGAAAGGTTTGACTTTTGAGGAAGTGGCAGACAAAACGGCTAAAAATGCAAAAAAATTATTCGGCATAAAGTGATAAGGAATGTTGTCGATTTTTCAATAAGGTTGTCCAAACTTTTTGTGTTTCTAAAAAGTTCTACATGTCTCACTTGCGACATAGGATAACCGTGTCGATAACTCTTGCTTTTCTTTTTATGGAGCATCTTGCATAATAGAGACTACGCTTGGCAAGGGTGTCTGGGTTGACAAGTCGGCAACAATATCTTTATAATCACTCCGAGAAGAGGAGGCGTTTTTCATCGTGATTAATAGTATGAAAAACCTGTTTTCCAAGACTTTGAGTAAGAAGAAACTGGTGATTTTTTCTGCTAGTTTCGTAGTTTTTGCCGCTGCACTTGGGTTCTTCATGTATGAAGGGACCAAAAATACAGTCGCATTGACACTGGATGGCGAAGAAAGAGTCATTAAAACACACGCAAATACTATCCAAGATATATTTAATGATCTCAATATTTCATTGCGCTCAGAGGATTATTTATCGCTGGAAGCAAACACACAGATAAAGGATAACTTATCGATTGTGTGGAAGCCGGCAAGACAGGTAGAGGTAATACAAGATCAGGAAAAGAAAACATATTGGACAGCAGCCAATACTGTAGAGGATTTCCTGAAAGAACAGAATATCGTCATAAATGAACACGACAAGTTAAACCAAAACCCAGACGCTAAATTAAAGCAAGATATGAAGATTGCCATTCAAAGAGCTTTCCCGCTCAAGCTTGTAGTAAGCGGAAAAGAGCAAGATGTTTGGTCGACTTCGACTACGGTCGCTGACTTTTTATCACAGCAAGGAATCGCACTGAACGAAATGGACCGTGTTGAGCCTGCATTAAAGCAGAACGTCACTAAAGATGCCGTGATTAATGTCATTCGAGTTGAAAAAGTCACCGATGTAGTGGAAGAACCAATTAGCTATGCCGTCATTACGAAAAATGACAGCAAACTGGAAAAAGGGAAACAGAAAGTCGTAACAGAAGGCCAGGAAGGCTTGCTATCCAAGGAGTATGAAGTAATCCTAGAAAACGGTAAGGAAGTATCAAGAAAACTGGTCAGTGAAAAGAAACTGAAAGAAAAACAGGATAAAGTCGTGGCAATGGGTACGAAGGTCATCGTAGCTCAAGTATCCCGTGGCTCAAGTGAACCGGCAGGGAAGGAATTCTATGTTTCATCCACAGCGTATACGGCTAACTGTAACGGCTGCTCTGGCTATACAGCAACTGGAATCAATCTAAGAGCAAATCCTAACATGAAGGTCATTGCGGTAGATCCTAGTGTGATTCCTTTAGGAACAAAAGTATATGTTGAAGGCTATGGCTATGCAATAGCAGCCGATAAAGGGTCAGCTATCAAAGGCAACAAGATCGATGTCTTTTTCGCATCAAAAGCGGATGCATACCGCTGGAGCCGCAAGAAAGTCAAAATCAAAATCCTAAATTAATTCATGGATGCAGGGGAACCTTTCCTCTGCATTTTTGTTTTTTCATTTTGCGTTTAAGGTATAATAAGAAAAGCGCAGGCGACTTGAGGGTCTAGGCGCTGGAGCTGGACACAAATCTACATACGAAAGTTATCATTTATTATAAGAAAGGCGTAATTGCTTAAAAACTTTACATCTATATAGACGATTATATTTCAGAAATGTTTCATTTATTTCAAAGAAAATTTAAATTATTTATTCATTTTTTCAAATGCGCTTTTGGTTAAAAAATGAATGTTACCCATAATACTTCGAGAAATGTCTAGCACCAGCACACATTGGGGCTGATCTAGGCGCTTTCGCTTTCAATTGGAGGAATCATGAAGTTAAAAGAAATCATTGTAGTAGAAGGTAAGGATGATACGACAGCCATCAGGCGTGCTGTTGACGCGGATACAATTGAAACCAACGGATCCGCGATCAATGCGGATACGATTGAACGAATCCGGAATGCCCATGAAAAGCGAGGAGTCATTGTTTTTACTGACCCCGACTTTCCTGGTGAAAAAATCCGTAAAACGATTTCAGAGCATGTTGCAGGGGTGCAAGCATGCTTTTATCCCAAAAGAGTTGGCCAAGCCTAAATCCGGGAGGGGCCTTGGTGTGGAACATGCATCCCCCGAGGTGATCCGGGAAGCGCTGAAGGATGCTCAGGTAATGGATGCAGAGGCAGTTGAGGAGATTACCCAGGAAGACTTGATTCTTGCGGGTCTGATCGGCGGCCCAGGATCCAGGGAGAGGCGTGAAAAGCTGGGCAGACTGCTGCGTATTGGTTATACAAATGGGAAACAGCTGCATAAGCGTCTGATGATGTTTCAGGTGAAAAGACAGGATTTCTCAGCAGTACTGGCAGAAATCCTTAAGGAGGAACAAAATGCATAAAGATATTGCTACCCCGATGAGAACGAAGGAAATCCTTGATAAATACGGCTTTTCTTTTAAAAAGAGCCTAGGACAGAACTTTTTGATTGATACCAATATCCTCAACCGCATCGTTGACCATGCAGAGTTAACCGGCCATAGCGGTGCGATCGAAATCGGTCCTGGAATTGGAGCGTTGACTGAGCAGCTGGCTAAAAGAGCGGAAAAGGTTGTCGCGTTTGAAATCGATCAGCGCTTGCTGCCGATACTGGAGGACACGCTATCTCCTTATTCAAACGTAAAAGTCATTCATAGTGATGTACTCAAAGCCGATGTTCAGGCTGTAGTGAAAGAGGAGTTTGGTGAACAAGAGGACGTTATGGTCGTTGCCAACCTGCCATATTACGTCACAACACCGATACTGATGAAGCTCCTTGAGGAAAGGCTGCCGATCAGAGGAATCGTTTGTATGCTTCAAAAGGAAGTAGGCGACAGGATCTCAGCCAAGCCAGGAACGAAGGAATATGGTTCGCTGTCAATTGCAATCCAGTATTACACAAAAGCTGAAACAGTGATGATTGTTCCTAAAACGGTGTTTATGCCTCAGCCGAACGTAGATTCAGCCGTGATCAGATTGACATTGCATGAGGAACCGCCGGTGAAAGTGAAAGATGAAGGCTTCTTCTTCCGTGTAACCAGATCAAGTTTTGCCCAGCGAAGGAAGACAATCTTGAATAACCTGACAAGCCAGCTTCCTGATGGAAAACAGAAGAAGGAAGAAATCCTGGCCGCATTGCACGAGGCAGGCATTGTGGAATCGCGAAGAGGAGAGACCTTGTCAATTGAAGAATTTGCGAACTTGAGCAACGCATTATATCCTTATTTCAACTAAGTCCGGAGCTTTCCGGGCTTTTTGTTATGTAGGGATAAAATCATTTTTTTCAGGACAAAAGTTCTGCTGCTCAGGAATAAATCAGCCAAACTCAGGAATATATCAGCCAAACTCAGGAATATATCGTTCAAACTCAGGAATATATCAGTCAAGCTCAGGAATATATCGTTCAAACTCAGGAATAAATCAGTTCAAACTCAGGAATATCCTTCTCAAATGGACGGAGGGGTCATACTCTGCGTCTCAGGAAAGCACATGTCTATGGGTATCTGCATATTTTATGTAAGAATACCACTTAGCGCAGCCTGTGTGCGGGGCAATTGGAGTGAGGATTGTGAATATTAACCTCATGGATATCGTCGGCAGGGTTTCGCATCAATGCGATATTATGTTCCGGGTTATCGATATCAGAGAGAAACATGGCAAAAAAATCGCGATATTATACGGTGAGGATTTCCGATTGATTGCGGATGCGCCCTATGAAGATTTAATTAAAATAGATCCGAATATGCGCATGAGGCTGACCAAGGAATTCCGTTCACTTGAAGAACAGTCATATAAGCTATTCAGGCAGGATGTAGATTTACTGCAGCAAAAACAGGAATATGAAACGACTGAGGGTTACAGCAAGTCATATAACTACTTTCAGATGCCTGGGAAGGTGCTCCATATTGATGGAGATCCAAACTATTTAAAAAAGTGCCTGACACTATATGAGAAAGTAGGAGTCCCTGTCTATGGATTCCATTGCAATGAAAAAGAAATGCCAGAAAAAGTCGGATCGTTGATTGATTACTACCGGCCCGATATATTGGTCATTACAGGACATGATGCTTATTCCAAGTCTAAGGGAACGATGGACGACCTGAATGCATATCGTCATTCTAAACATTTTGTCCAGACAGTTAGAGAGGCGAGGAAGAAAGTCCCCCATCTGGACCAACTGGTCATATTTGCTGGAGCATGCCAGTCTCATTTTGAGTCATTGATCCATGCTGGAGCCAATTTTGCCAGTTCCCCTTCAAGAGTCAATATCCATGCGCTTGACCCAGTCTATATTGTTGCTAAAATCAGCTTTACACCATTCATGGAGCGCATTAATGTATGGGATGTACTTCGAAATACTTTGACAGGAGACAAGGGCCTGGGCGGTATTGAAACAAAGGGAGTTTTAAGGACAGGAATGCCATATAATAAAAATTCGTCGGACTGAATAAAACACGGTCCGGCGTTTTTTATTATTTTGTTACATATTTTAACGCATTAAAGGCTACGCTAAAATTGTTGAAATTTAGAAGAAAAAGAAGTCCGAAATATATTGACTTTTAAATTTAAGTACTGTTATAATTTATGTTTTTGTTTGACTAAATAGTGTCAGCGTGTTATACTTTACACAGTGAGGTGGACCGAATGCCAAAAACATTATCGGATATCAAAAAAGCGCTTGATTCAAACTTAGGAAAAAGACTCATGCTAAAGGCCAACGGAGGACGGAGAAAGACGATTGAACGTTCTGGCGTGTTAGCGGAAACTTATCCTTCTGTTTTCGTCATCGAGCTTGACCAGGATGAAAATGCTTTTGAACGTGTTTCGTACAGCTACGCAGATGTTTTAACTGAAACAGTGGAAATTACCTTCTTTGAAGATACAACAGGATCAATAGCTTTGAGCTAATTTTTTTGGCTCAATGCAGTACAGGCAGTCAACTTTCGGGTTAGCTGCTTTTTATTTTGCCTTTTTTTCGCAAACTTTGTTGCTATTGACCGCACAATAGGATTGAATGAACTATGTTTCTTTACATTGTTGACTCTAATAAAGAGAAAAGAGCATGCCAAATTTAATAGCGACCTACTAATTAGCTTTATATTTCGTTAAAATCGGCTTTAGGATTTTAACCACAATTTTTACGAGAACAGACTAATAAAAAAAGACAGGATAAATAAGGTGCACATGAAAATCTCTTTTTTCAAAAATAATAAAGTAACCGCGGTGGTGAAAGGAGATGGTAGTAATGGGCAGAAGAAGAGGGATTATGTCTGAAAGGTTGAAGGAAGAGCTTGCGAAAGAGCTTGGATTCTATGATGTGGTCCAGAATGAAGGATGGGGCGGCATAAAAGCCAAGGACGCAGGTAACATGGTAAAGCGAGCCATCGAGCTGGCTGAACAGCAGCTTGTAAACCAGAACCGCTGACCCAGATGAGAATTTCTTTGTAAACTGCCACACAGCTGTTCTTCACAGCTGCCAATAAAATTCAGATCCATCGCGGTGCCGGGGCTATTGCTCCGGCTTTTTGCATGGATAAAACAGAGAGCAACCGCCAAGCATCGTTCTGTGATTCTAATTCTTTGTGAAATAACTGTATTCGTGATTCCGCAAATGATAAAATAAAGGAATGTTTCTTACAGAGGAGTCTTACTTGTTTTACTCAGAGAGCATTAGCTTAAATTAAAAAAATTGGCCAGCTCCAGCGCTTTTCGGGTCTGACCAAGGCGCTTGCGCTTTTCTTTGTCTAGCTCCAGCGCCTAGCCCCTCGAGACGTTTGTCTAGTGTCGCCTCCTAGAAACTCCGAAACTTCAACTCCGCCGGCAGAAGCAAAAAGCGCTTCTTTGTCGGAGTCTCCAGTTTCTGCGTTTCTGGACAGTCGGCTATACATTTCGATTTCGGTCCGCCCAGGTGAAGTCAAAGAGCGACTTCACTGGTCGGCCCTCCAGCGCTTGTCGGGTCTGACCAAGGCGCTTGCGCTTTTCTTTTCTTTTTGTGGTAAAATAGGACAAAATGTGGAATTCGTTTAAAGTAGGTGGAGGTTGTGAAGGTTTTAGTGAAGGCGCCAGCAAAAATCAATTTGTCACTTGATGTTTTGCACAAACGTCCGGACGGTTACCATGAGGTGGAAATGGTCATGACGACGATTGATTTGGCTGATCGCATTGAACTTAGTTTACTTGAAGAAGACAGGATCGTAATCCAATCCCATAATCGGTTTGTACCTGATGATCAGCGGAATCTTGCTTACCAGGCAGCACAGCTGTTAAAGGAAAGGTTCCAGGTTAGGCAAGGTGTTATCATCGGCATTGAAAAGACTATTCCGGTGGCAGCAGGGCTTGCTGGCGGCAGCAGTGATGCAGCGGCAACGTTAAGAGGCTTGAATAAGCTATGGAATCTTGGTCTGTCATTGGACGAGCTTGCTGTGCTCGGCGCTGAAATTGGTTCAGACGTTTCTTTCTGTGTTTATGGAGGAACTGCGCTTGCAACAGGCAGAGGGGAAATTATCGCACAGCTGCCGGCCCCTCCGACATGCTGGGTTGTATTGGCGAAGCCGTTTATCGGTGTATCGACGGCAGAAGTTTATCGCCGCCTTAATGTAGAGAAGGTACAGCATCCGCCTACAAAGCAAATGATATCTTCGATTGAAAATGGAGATTTCAATGAAGTCTGCAACAGTGTCGGAAATGTTTTGGAAGATGTGACGCTTTCGCTTTATCCTGAGGTAGCTCAAATCAAGGACCAAATGAAGAGATTCGGTGCTGACGCCGTTTTGATGAGCGGAAGCGGTCCAACAGTATTCAGCCTTGTGGCGCATGACTCGCGGATGCACCGCATTTATAACGGTTTACGGGGATTTTGTGACCAGGTATTCGCGGTAAGGATGCTTGGTGAGCGCCATACTCTTGATTAAATCCGTATAATGGTGGTATATTAACCTTAAATATTCGGATTTTGGAGGTTCTTGAATGAAATTTCGACGCAGCGAGCGTTTGATCGATATGACTACCTATTTACTGGAACATCCGCGCCAATTGGTCCCGTTAACCTATTTTGCCGAGAAGTATGGTTCAGCAAAGTCCTCGATCAGTGAAGATCTCGGAATCATCAAAGAAACATTTGAACAGCGGGGAATCGGTGTCCTTCAGACGGTGCCTGGCGCTGCCGGGGGAGTGAAGTTCCACGTCCATGTCAGTGAGGAAAAGGCCAGGAAGATAATCGACGAACTGTGTTCAGTAATGGCAAGCCCTGAAAGATTGCTGCCAGGTGGTTATCTATATATGAATGATATCCTCGGAAATCCAGCAATCGTGCAGGAGGTTGGTAGGCTGCTCGCATCTGCTTTTGCCGATAAGGATATTGAAGTTGTCATGACCGTTGCTACAAAGGGGATTCCAATTGCCTATGCAGTCGCTAGCCACTTGAATGTTCCAGTCGTGATTGTTAGAAGGGACAGCAAAGTGACAGAAGGGTCGACGGTAAGCATTAACTACGTTTCAGGTTCTTCAAAAAGAATCCAGACGATGGTGCTATCAAAGCGCAGCCTTGCAGAGGGTTCGAAGGTTCTGATTGTCGATGACTTCATGAAAGCTGGCGGTACCGTTAATGGCATGATCAATTTGCTTGAAGAATTTAATGCTGAGTTAGCGGGAATAGCGGTTCTGGTTGAATCGGAGAACATAGAAGAAAGACTTGTCGATGAGTATCTTTCACTCGTGCGCCTTTCAGATGTAGACATTAAAGAACGAAATATTACCGTGAGTGAAGGAAATTACTTCGCTCGCAGAGAATAGTTGTTCATATAACAAATAGACGAGGTGACAATATGAATATTGTACAAACTTCAAACGCGCCCGCCGCAATTGGTCCTTATTCGCAAGGTGTGGTTGTGAACAATCTTTTCTATAGCTCTGGTCAAATTCCTTTGACTCCAGAGGGTGTTATGGTCGAAGGCGATATCCAGGCGCAAACACATCAAGTATTCAAAAACTTGAAAGCTGTTCTAGAGGCTGCAGGTGCATCCCTTGAAACAGTTGTTAAAGCAACTGTATTCATCAAGAATATGGATGAATTCGTCCAATTGAATGAAGTATATGCAGAGTATTTCAATACACATAAACCAGCTCGCTCAACTGTAGAAGTGGCGAGATTGCCAAAGGATGCCCTGGTGGAAATCGAAGTAGTAGCGCTCGTTAAATAAACGGGCGTTTTTTTTATGCCAAAAGAAATGAGATATTATATGGCAAGAAAAAGGATTTGCAAAAATAAAAGGACTATATGTGCCTGAATTAAGAATGGAACCGTAGTTTCGGTCTTAAGAAGGAAGAACATGGGCCCCAAAAGGGAGCGTACTTGAGATTTCGGTCACAAATAAAAAGGCTCCAAGCAAAGCAAATCTAAATGAAACGAACTTCTAGAAAGACTCCTCTAATTTCTATTATTTTATACCTTCAAAAAAATTTTTCCTCTATAGAATTTTTAATCGAAATAAAAAATAATAACTTTTTAGGAAGTCTTTTTTCCATGCGTCAATAGCAAAAAAAGCCTATTTTATAGGTTTTTTTACACGTGTAAAGGCTTTCAAAATAGAAATGTTCATAAATCCGCCCTATTTTCCCGAAAAAATTTTCTTGTAAAAGAAGGAGATTTGATTTCAATGTGGAATTATTTAACTAGAATTTTATCTATTTGTAAAGGTGGTGAACAGAATGGAAGTAACTGACGTAAGATTACGCCGCGTTAATACAGATGGACGGATGAGAGCGATCGCTTCCATCACGCTTGACAACGAGTTTGTTGTCCATGATATCAGGGTGATTGATGGAAACAACGGCCTATTTGTTGCAATGCCAAGTAAACGCACTCCTGATGGCGAGTTCCGTGATATCGCGCATCCGATCAATTCGGGTACTCGCGGAAAGATCCAGGATGCCGTTTTGGCAGAGTACCACCGTTTAGGTGAATTGGAAGTGGAATTCGAAGAAGCTGGCGCTTCCTAGAATATATAAGCCTATAACATCAAGAGCCTGCTGCATAAGTAAGGCTCTTTTTTATTTGCCCGCTTTGTCCCCTGGGTAAACTTTTTTTTCTGAAAAAATTCACATTTATGATTGTCTAGCTCCAGCACCTAACCCCTCAGAACGCTTGTCCAGTATCACCTCCGCTTTTCGCTTAATACTTTCCCCACTAAACTGACAAATAATTGCACTTGTTCTTCTATTCTTGAAATGGACGGCTATTTAAGATATATTCGTAATGGATAAAAAGGTAAATTGGAGACCTGCTAATGTCTAATCGTTATGCAATCATTTTAGCAGCCGGTCAGGGAACAAGAATGAAGTCCAAGTTGTATAAGGTACTTCACCCTGTATGCGGCAAGCCAATGGTACAGCATGTAATTGACCAGGTGAAAAGTCTTAATATAAACGAAATCGTGACCATTGTCGGTCATGGTGCAGAAAAAGTGAAGGACCAGCTCGGAGAAGATAGCCAGTACGCCCTTCAGGCAGAACAGCTGGGAACATCTCATGCTGTGCAGCAGGCAGGAGAAATGCTTGCCGACAAAGAGGGAGTCACAATCGTTGTCTGCGGTGACACTCCGCTGATCAAGGGTGAAACAATGGAAGCCCTTTTCAAGCATCATGAAGAGACAAGCGCCAAAGCGACGATCCTGACAGCGAGAGCTGAGGATCCAACAGGCTATGGCAGGATTGTCAGGAATTCAGAAGGTTTTGTTGAAAAAATCGTAGAGCATAAGGATGCGAACGTGCAGGAAAGAAGCATCAACGAAATCAACACGGGTACATATTGCTTCGACAACAAAATGTTATTCGAGGCGATCCAAAATGTATCAAACGATAATGTCCAGGGAGAATACTATCTTCCGGATGTCATCGAGATCCTGAAAAATAAGGGTGAAATCGTTTCTGCATATGTGACCGATAGCTTTGCGGAGACACTTGGCGTCAATGACCGAGTCGCTCTTGCGGAAGCTGAACGCACGATGAAAAAGCGGATCAATGAGTATCATATGCGCAATGGCGTATCATTTATTGATCCTGATAACACGTATATTGGACCTGATGTGAAGGTTGGACAGGATACGGTTATTTTCCCTGGTACGACGCTTTCTGGCAGCACCGTCATCGGCTCTGAATGCCAGATTGGACCTAATACAGAAATCAGCAACTGCGAAATTGGTAACAATACAGTTATCCGCCAATCAGCTGCCTTTGACAGCAAAATTGGCTCCGAAGTGAATATCGGACCTTTCGCGCATATCAGGCCAGATTCTGATATTCATGATGAAGTGAAAATCGGCAATTTTGTCGAAATTAAAAAAGCGGTATTTGGCAAAGGAAGCAAAGCTTCCCACCTTAGCTATATCGGTGATGCAGAAGTCGGTGCTGATGTGAATATCGGCTGCGGTTCCATCACAGTGAATTATGATGGCAAAAACAAGTTCTTGACCAAGATTGAAGATGGCGTATTCATTGGCTGTAATTCCAATCTGGTAGCACCAGTGACAGTCGGGAAAGGCGCATATGTAGCAGCCGGTTCAACAATCACTGAAGATGTTCCAGGTGAAGCACTAGCGCTTGCTCGCGCTCGTCAAGTAAACAAAGAAGATTATGTAGGGAAAATGAACGTAAAGAAATAAGAGTCTTGGAGGTCCATAATGTCAAACCAGTATCTTGATCCGAATTTGAAGGTTTTTTCACTTAACTCAAATGTAGAACTTGCTCAGGAAATAGCGAAGGTAATCGGAGTAGAGTTAGGAAAATGCTCTGTTTCCCAGTTCAGCGATGGAGAAATCCAGATTAACATTGAAGAAAGTATCCGTGGCTGCGATGTGTATGTCATCCAGTCGACTAGCTCTCCAGTAAATGAGAACATTATGGAATTACTGATCATGATCGATGCGTTAAAGCGTGCATCAGCTAAAACAATCAATATTGTTATGCCTTATTACGGCTATGCGAGACAGGACCGTAAAGCGCGCGCGCGTGAGCCAATTACTGCTAAGCTTGTGGCTAACCTGCTCGAGACAGCGGGCGCAACTCGCGTGATCACGCTTGACCTTCACGCCCCGCAAATCCAGGGATTCTTCGACATTCCAATCGATCACTTGATGGGAGTGCCAATTCTTGCTGACCATTTTAACAGTAAAGAATTGAATGGAGATGTCGTCATCGTTTCTCCAGACCATGGCGGTGTGACTCGTGCAAGAAAGATGGCTGAAAGACTGAAAGCACCAATCGCAATCATAGATAAGCGCCGTCCGAAGCCGAATGTTGCTGAAGTCATGAATATCGTTGGTAATATCGAAGGCAAGATCGCAATATTGATTGACGATATCATTGATACAGCTGGAACAATTACACTAGCTGCAAATGCCTTGGTTGAAAATGGGGCACTTGAAGTTTACGCTTGCTGTACGCACCCAGTATTATCAGGTCCTGCAATTGAGCGTATCGAAAACTCGAAAATTAAAGAACTGGTTGTCACAAACTCAATCGCGCTTGCGGAAGAAAAGCGCGTAAACAAAATCCATCAACTGTCTGTTGCTCCATTGATTGGGGAAGCGATCATCCGCGTCCACGAAGAGCAGTCTGTCAGCACATTGTTTGATTGATTTTTTATATGGTTTATCAGGCTTGCCGTTAGGCAAGCCTACTCCTGTTTCTCTTTGCTTAAGTTGCCGCATAAGGTGTGTGACCAAGGCGCTTGCGCTTTTCTTAGTGTCCAGCTCCAGCGCCTAGCCCCTCGAGTCGCTTCGGTCCTGCCAATAAAGTCAAAGAACGACTTCACTGGCAGGCCCTCCAGCGCTTGTCGGGGCTGACCAAGGCGCTTGCGCTTTTCTTATGCCATACTGTAGAAGAGGCTGAGGCTGTCAAGAAAAGCCCGTTATTGTGACAGGTTTCATAGAAACAGGATCAAAGCTGTCAAGAAAAGCAGGTTATTGTGACAGGTTTCATAGAAACAGGATCAAAGCTGTCAAGAAAAGCCCGATATTGTGACAGGTTTCATAGAAACAGGATCAAAGCTGTCAAGAAAAGCAGGTTATTGTGACAGGTTTCAAGAAAACAGGGTCAAAGCTGTCAAGAAAAGCCCGTTATTGTGACAGGTTTCAAGAAAACGGGGTCAAAGCTGTCAAGAAAAGCAAGTTATTGTGACAGGTTTCAAGAAAACGGGGTCAAAGCTGTCAAGAAAAGCAGGTTATTGTGACAGGTTTCAAGGAAACAGGGTCAAAGCTGTCAAGAAAAGCAGGTTATTGTGACAGGTTTCAAGAAAACGGGGTCAAAGCTGTCAAGAAAAGCAGGTTATTGTGACAGGTTTCAAGGAAACGGGGTCAAAGCTGTCAAGAACCTGTGGCGATATCTCGCGGAGAGCGAAAGGCCTGGTACGGAACTCAACAGCCATGTTTAACAGAGTCTCTGAAAAGTAAAACGTTTAGACCTTCCTATTTTGGGGCATTTTTTATATAGACAAGTACTTACGAAATAGGAAGGGGACAAAATCATGAGTGCAGTATTGAAAGCAAATGAGCGCACAGGTACTCAACGTTCTGCCTTGAGGAAATTACGCCAGGAGGGCAATATTCCAGCAGTTGTCTATGGAAGGACTACTGATAGTAAGTCGATTTATGTAGACAGCATTGAGTTTGTGAAGACGATTCGCGAAAATGGCAGAAATGGGGTCATTTCACTTGATGTGGGTGGCAGCCAGCATAACGTCATGCTGACTGATTACCAGGAAGACCATATCAAAAATGAGATTCTCCATGCTGATTTCCTTGTTGTTGATAAAAGCTCCAAGGTGCACGCAAGCGTCCGAGTCAATCTCGTTGGCGACGCTGCAGGTGTCAAGGATGGCGGCGTTTTACAGCAGCCAATCCACGAAGTGAACATTACATCGACTCCAAGCAATATTCCTGAGTCAATTGATGTGGATATCACAAACCTGCAAGTGAATGAGAACCTGACACTTGCTGATATCAGAACAGGAAATTACGAAATTAATGATGACGAAAACACGGTAGTCGTTTCGATTCTTCCTCCTAAAGTGGAAGAAGAGATTAATTCTGGAGAAGAACAAGAACCAGGAGAGCCTGAAAATGAAGAAGGTAGAGAAACTGAAGCGAGCGAATAATAAAGAAGCATTGGACGTAGCCTGAAAAGGGTTACGTCTTTTGCGGTTTTCATGTACATTATAAATAGATGTTCTTTCTGGTTTCCTCCGAAACAAGGGGGAAAAACAACTAAAAGAGATGATATGCGTTTGGTTAGGGGTGTGGAAAGTGAAATTATTTGTTGGACTTGGGAATCCAGGAAGGCAATACGATAAAACAAGGCACAATATCGGCTTTGAAGTTATTGATGAGCTATCCAAACGGTGGAATATCCCATTGGATCAGGCAAAGCATAAAGGTTTATATGGAAAGGGATTTGTTGGTGGCGAAAAGGTTATCCTGCTTAAGCCATTAACTTATATGAACCTTTCTGGTGAATCGATCAGCGCCGTTATGGATTTATTTTTATGATATGGATCTGGAGGATCTGGTCGTGATCTATGATGACCTCGATATGCCGACTGGTAGGATCAGATTGCGCCAAAAAGGCAGCGCTGGCGGCCATAATGGAATTAAGTCGACGATTGCCCATACTGGAACACAGGAATTCAAGCGAATCAGGGTAGGTATCAGCCGTCCTACAAATGGAATGGCCATTACGGATTGGGTCCTGGGACGTTTTACAGCAGAAGAAAACGAGCAGATGGCTGAAGCTGTCATGAAGTCTGCCGATGCTTGTGAAGAATGGATGAAAAAACCTTTCTTAGAAGTGATGAATACATTTAATCAATAGCGGAATTTATCGAAGAAAAGCGAAATTAACATGCCGATCTTTTAATCAAGTAATATTATGCAAAAAAAAGAATCATACAATAGGCTAAGTGCATAAGTTCCTGCCAAAGGGTCAATAATGATAATGACTTAATTTGGGAGGGACGGGCATGGCTATACACTATCATTGCCGTCATTGCGGCACGAATATCGGCTCACTGGACAGTTTGTCTGTCCACAGTGAAAGTTTAGGGCTGCATAAGCTGACAGGGGAAGAGCGCCAGGAGATGGTTTCTTATACAGGAAATGGTGACATCAATATAAAATCGATCTGTGAAGACTGTCAAGAAGCCCTGGAACGCAACCCAGACTTCCATCAGCATGACTACCTAATTCACTGACAAGCTTTGGATTTCTCATCCAAAGCATTTTTCTGTTTGTATATTGGCCGTCATTATTAAAGGCTGTTTTCGTAAAGATTGTTGTTAACATCCTAAAGCCGATTTTAACGTGAAAAAATCGATTTTGTAGTTCGGTATTAAGTGTGCATGCTCTTTTCTCCTAATAATTTTTAATTTTGTGAAGAAACATAGGGCATTTAATCCTATCTTGTAGTCAATAGCAACAAAGTTTAAGAAATGAGCCTTTTTAAAAGTAAAGATTAGCATTTTTTTATAGAGAGGGAGAGGTTTGGATGCAGGGGCTGAAAGCTCTATTTAGTCATCAGGATGATGTCCAATCTGTTATTTCCGGAATGGATGCGGGGCTTAGGGAACAGCTCGTCGCAGGCCTGTCTGGTTCGGCGAGGACGGTCTTCTTGGCCGCGATTTATGAACAGACGAAGCGCCCCGTCCTGATTGTCACACATAATTTATTGCAGGCGCAAAAACTTTATGATGATCTTGTAAATTTAATAGGGGAAAATGATGTCTATCTTTACCCGGCAAATGAATTGATTGCCGCTGAGATAAGTATTTCAAGCCCTGAGCTTAAGGCACAGAGGATAGAAGCTCTGAATCATTGGAGCAAAAAGAAGACAGGCATTGTGATTGTCCCGATGGCTGGCCTGAGAAAGATGCTGCCGCCAAAGGATCTTTGGTCCAAATTCCAACTGACCTTCAAGCTCGGTGAAGAGATTGATCTCGAATCGATTCTTAATCGCTTTGTAAGCATGGGCTATGATAGGGCAGAAATGGTTTCCGCTCCTGGAGAATTTAGCCTCCGCGGCGGTATTATCGACATTTATCCGCTGACATCGGCAGATCCGATTAGGATTGAGCTGTTTGATGCTGAAGTTGATTCCATCCGGACATTCTCGCTTGAGGATCAGCGCTCGAAGGAAAAAATGAAAACGGTGGCGATCGGACCTGCTACAGAAAATCCAATCGAAAATGAACAGCTGGACCGTCTGATCACGGGGCTGGAAACTGGGCTCTCAGGCAGTATGAAGAAGCTTAAAGATGACAAAGCGAAGACGCTGATGGCGCAAAATATCGGCTATGAATTGGAACAGCTTCGTAATGGTCAAAAACCTGACCAGGTTTTTAAATATTTATCCATAGCTTACGAAAAGCCTCAAAGTTTAATAGATTACTTGCCGGCAAATGGTTTCCTGTTCGTCGATGAAATAAGCAGGGTACAAGAGATGAATGAGTCTCTTAGCAAGGAAGAAGCGGAATGGTATACAAGTCTTCTTGGTGAAGGGCAGATCATCCATGACGTGAAGATTTCACACCAGCTGCCTGACTTGATGGGTAAAGCCGGAAAGCCGATTGTGTATCTATCGTTATTTTTAAGGCATGTGCCAAATACGAGTCCGCAAAACATCATCAATATTTCATGCAAGCAGATGCAGAATTTCCACGGGCAGATGCATGTGCTTAAAGGGGAAGTCGATCGCTGGCGCAAAGGAAACTATGCGGTCATTTTCCTCGGGACGGACGCAGAAAGAGTAAAAAAGCTCGAGCGTGTTCTTGAAGACTATGAAATCGATGCAGTAAAAATGGGCAGCAAGCAGGAATTGCTTCCTGGGAAAGTCCAGATTATCCAGGGCAGTCTGAATACAGGCTTTGAATTTCCAATCCAGAAAATTGCCGTGATTACGGAAGAAGAACTTTTTAATAAAAAGACAAAGAAGCCTGCTAGAAGACAAAAGCTTTCTAATGCAGAGCGAATCAAGAGTTATTCTGAGCTGAAAATTGGCGATTATGTCGTCCATGTAAACCATGGTATCGGTAAATATCTTGGCATTGAAACGCTCGTGATCAATGGCGTCCATAAGGATTATCTTCATATTCGATACCAGGGAACGGATAAGCTTTATGTTCCGGTCGAACAGATTGACCTTGTCCAGAAATACGTCGGTTCAGAAGGTAAAGAACCTAAGGTGTATAAGCTTGGCGGAAGCGATTGGAAACGGGTCAAGAGCAAGGTCCAGTCCTCTGTCCAGGATATCGCAGACGATTTGATCAAGCTTTACGCAGAGCGTGAGGCTAGCGTCGGGCATGCGTTCTCTCCTGATGGCGAGATGCAGCGCGATTTTGAATCTTCGTTCCCGTATCAGGAAACAGAAGACCAGGTTCGTTCAATTCATGAAATCAAGCTTGATATGGAACGTGAACGCCCGATGGATCGCCTGCTGTGCGGAGATGTCGGCTATGGTAAAACAGAGGTGGTCATCAGGGCTGCCTTCAAGGCAATTGCTGATGGTAAACAGGTGGCTTTCCTTGTGCCAACGACCATCCTTGCGCAACAGCACTTTGAGACCCTCAGGGAAAGGTTCCAGGACTTCCCGATTAACATTGGTTTATTGAGCAGGTTCCGTACCCGCAAACAGCAGACAGAGACAATCAAGGGACTGAAGGCTGGAAGTGTTGATATTGTTGTGGGAACCCACAGGCTCTTATCAAAAGAAATCACCTACAGCGACCTTGGCCTGCTGATCATCGATGAAGAACAGCGCTTTGGGGTAACGCACAAGGAAAAAATCAAGCAGTTGAAAACGAATGTAGATGTCCTGACTTTGACGGCGACGCCGATTCCAAGGACGCTGCACATGTCGATGCTCGGTGTCAGGGATTTATCAGTCATCGAAACGCCGCCTGAAAACCGCTTTCCTGTCCAGACCTATGTCATGGAATATAACGGGGGGACTTGTCCGTGAGTCGATTGAGCGAGAGCTTGCCAGGAACGGACAAGTATACTTCCTTTATAACCGTGTTGAGGATATCGAACGGAAGGCTGAAGAGATTTCCATGCTTGTGCCTGATGCACGTGTCACTTTTGCACACGGCCGCATGACCGAAAATGAATTGGAATCCGTCATGCTTGGTTTCCTTGAAGGAGAATATGATGTTCTCGTCAGCACGACAATCATTGAGACAGGTGTGGATATCCCCAATGTAAATACATTGATTGTTTACGATGCGGATAAAATGGGTCTTTCCCAGCTTTATCAGCTAAGAGGTCGTGTTGGACGTTCAAACAGGGTGGCCTACGCCTACTTCACATACCGAAAAGATAAGATCCTGACTGAGGTTGCTGAAAAACGCCTCCAGGCAATCAAAGAATTCACCGAGCTGGGTTCTGGTTTTAAAATCGCAATGCGTGACCTGTCAATCCGTGGTGCCGGTAATCTGCTCGGTGCCCAGCAGCATGGTTTTATTGACTCAGTCGGTTTTGATCTGTATTCACAGATGCTCAAGGAAGCAATTGAGGAACGCAAGCCTGAGAAGGACCAAGTGCGCAAGCCTTCAATTGAAATTGATCTTGAACTTGATGCATATTTACCTGATAGCTACATCTCTGATGGGCATCAGAAAATCGAGATGTATAAGCGTTTCCGTGGAATAGAGACATTGAAGGATATCGATGAATTAAAAGAGGAAATTACCGACAGGTTCGGAGATTATCCTGCAGAGGTGGAAACTCTATTCAAGGTAGCGGAACTTAAGGTATATGCAATCACCGCAGGTGTAGAAACAATCAAGCAGGTTAAGCAGGATGTCACTATACTTTTATCAGAAGATGGAAGCAGCAGAATTGATGGACAGAAGGTGTTCAAGCTAAGCAGCCAATATAGGAATGCAGTCGGACTTGGAATGGAAGGCAAAAAACTAAAGATGGTCGTCCACACGAGAGGCATGAAAAACGACCGCTGGTTCGACATTACTTTCGAGATGATTAAAGGACTTCATGACTCCCAAAAAGAACAGGAAAATTCAGTATCGTAATCACATGGAAATAATTTGTAATACAACTGTAAAACGATAAGGTGTTTCAAAAAAGATAGACAAGGGTAATTTTTGTGTGTACGCAATTATTAGCTGGAAGGTTTATCCGTTTTTGGCACCTTTATCACTTCAATGAAAAAAATAATGAGAAGTGTATAGAACTTTCCATATGAAAGATACTAAGTTCAAATCTTGGTAAGGTTGATTAATAAAGGCATTTCTTCACCGGATGCTCTTTTCGTTAACTATGTTAGCCGAAAAGCAAAATCAATGCACAACCTTACCTCAAAAAAATAATCATCAGATGAAAGTGAGGCAACGTTGGATGAAAGCAACTGGTATTGTTCGTCGTATCGATGATTTAGGTCGTGTCGTCATTCCTAAAGAAATAAGAAGAACACTTCGTATTCGTGAAGGTGATCCACTCGAAATCTTTGTGGACCGTGATGGTGAAGTCATTTTAAAGAAGTATTCACCAATCAGTGAGCTGAGCGATTTTGCAAAGGAATATGCAGAAGCACTGTATGATAGCTTAGGCAACCCGGTATTGATTTGCGATAGAGATACTTATATCGCATTGGCTGGAGGTTCAAAGAAGGACTATCTGAACAAAAACATCAGTGAACTCGTTGAAAAGACGATGGAAGACCGTACTTCCTCCCTTGTGAACCAGCAGACGAATATTTCGCTTGTTGAAGGAAATGAAGAGCCTGCTTCTGCTTATACAATTGGGCCGATCATTGCAAACGGAGATCCAATCGGGGCAGTCATTATCTTCTCTAAAGAAGGATCATTGGGCGACGTGGAACAAAAAGCTGTTGAAACAGCAGCAGGCTTCCTGGCAAGACAGATGGAGCAATAATCAAGATTCCTGATTTTTACCGATTAATATCTTACCTAACAAGGCAGCTGACAAAGCTGCCTATTTTTTTCGTGTCTGAAAAGCTCCAACGTGCGAGTCTCGGAGCCGCTTATTAATTTGGTATGGATATCGCCTTTGTTACAGGCTTCTAACAAATAGATATTACAAATTTGCTTGCGGACGTAGCTTTCACCCTTATGATATAATTACGTTTGAAACCGAAAATTGGAAGGAGATGGGCGATGAAGCCCGTTGCAGATTCAAATGAATTGATGAAGGGAGCCATGATCCTGACGATGGCAGCCCTCATTACAAAAATCTTGAGCGCAGTTTACCGTGTCCCGTTTCAAAATATCGTCGGGGACATTGGCTTTTATATTTATCAGCAGGTTTATCCCTTTTTAGGGATAGTCATGGTTTTATCTACATATGGATTTCCAGTTGTAATATCCAAGCTTTATACAGAGCAGCAGGCTGCAGGTGATACTGGCAGGGCGGATCGGCTCTTGGCTATTTCACTAGTTTTCCTCAGCATGGTTGGGCTGCTGTTCTTTTTGTTTTTCTATTTTGGTTCGGGATGGATTGCCGAAAAAATCGGTGACCCTGACCTCAAGCCTTTATTCAAGGTCGTTTCCGTGCCATTTCTGATCTTCCCGTTCACCTCTGTGTTCAGGGGGTACTTCCAGGGAAAAGGAAACATGGTTCCGACTGCGATCTCCCAGGTTTCTGAACAATTCATCCGTGTTGCGACCATTCTGATCCTCTCAGCGGTTCTGGTACAACAAGGCTTTTCTCTTTATATCACTGGTGCCGGTGCTGTGTTTGGATCAATAACCGGTGGAGTCATTGCCGTTTTCATTCTCGGCTCTTTCTATCTCAAAAATGGAGGAACGAATCCCTTCACGCGCTTTTATGTTAGGGATATGATCAAGGACACAGCCTGGGTCGTAAAAGCACTGGTAATCCAGGGGTTTGCAATCAGCATTAGTGGGATGCTGTTAATATTGCTTCAGCTGGCAGATTCATTGAATATGTATGCCTCATTGCTGGAAACAGGACTGACGGCGGAGGAAGCAAAATCAGCAAAAGGGATTTTTGACCGGGGACAGCCGCTGATCCAGCTTGGGACAGTTGTCGCCACCTCGATGTCATTAAGCCTTGTACCGGCGATTTCTGGTGACAAATCAAGTAATCGGCGGGAAAAAGTCATTCCTAAAGTTAGGCTTGCGCTTCAGACAAGCCTAATATTTGGCGCTGCGGCGGCTGTTGGCTTATATAGCATCATCGTTCCAGCAAATATCATGCTGTTTGAAAATGCAAATGGATCGGATGTTCTTGGAGTGCTCAGCCTGATGATATTATTTGGCTCTGTCATCCTGACGATCATGAGCATTTTACAGGGTCTTGATAAGTCCATTTTTCCAGCTGCCGTCGTTCTTTCCGGGTTTGGATTTAAATACCTATTAAATCTTTTGCTCATCCCTATTGCTGGAACGATGGGGGCAGCTATTGCCACGTTGGGTGCGATGCTGGTTGTCATGTTTATCCTGATTTACAAACTAAGGCGTGAGCTGGGGCAGCCTGTTCTATCGCTTGTTTTTATAGCGAAAATATTGTTTTCCTCGGCAGTGATGGCTGTCGCACTGCGATTATTTTTACTTATAACGGATTTCGGATTTGGATATATTGAACCAGACAGGCTCGGAGCTGGATTTCAGGCATTGAGCTCAGTAGCAATTGGATCACTTATTTATCTTTTTATTTTGATAAAAACCAGAGCCTTGACTGAAGGTGAACTAGTAACTTTGCCGTTTGGCAGCAGAATTGTCCAGTTGTTCTTTAAATAGAGCATTGAAGGAGGAAGTGTGGATATGACAAACAAGATATTGATCATTGGACTGGGGGCGGGTGACCTTGACCAGCTTCCGCTTGGTGTATATAAAAAATTGAAGCAGGAAAAAAACCTGTACTTGCGGACAAAAGAGCATCCAGTCGTCGCAGAGCTTGAAAAGGAAGGATTACAGTTTGAATCCTTCGATGATGTATATGAAAAACATGATCAGTTTTCGGATGTATATGAAGAAATAACAGAGATTTTGCTTGCAGAAGCTGAAAAAGCCTCTGTAACCTATGCGGTCCCCGGACATCCTTTGATTGCAGAGCGGACCGTGCAGCTCCTGCTCGAACGAGGCCCGAAGCGGGATACGGAAATTGAAATCGGCGGCGGACAGAGTTTCCTTGACGCCATGTTCCAGGCCCTGGCGATTGACCCGATTGAAGGTTTTCAACTGCTTGACGGCACCGCGCTGTCAAAAGAAGATTTACTGCTAAAGAGCCACACAATTATCGGGCAGGTGTATGACGCATTCGTTGCATCTGACGTCAAGCTGACGCTTATGGAAAAATTGCCGGATGATTATGAGGTATACATCGTGACAGCTGCCGGAAGCAGTGAGGAAGTTATTAAAAAAGTTCCATTATATGAACTCGACAGGGAGATGGAACTTAGTAATTTGACATCTGTTTATGTTCCTCCTGTTGAAAATGAGCAAATTTTATACAAGGATTTTTTGAAGCTGCGTGGAATTATATCAGAATTGCGCGGTCCGAATGGCTGTCCTTGGGATAAGAAACAAACTCATCAGTCGCTCAAGAAATACTTGATTGAAGAATCGTATGAACTGCTTGAGGCGATTGATAACGATGATATCGATCATATGATTGAAGAGTTGGGGGATGTGCTGCTTCAAGTCATGCTGCATGCGCAGATTGGTGAGGATGAGGGCTATTTTACCATCGATGATGTCATTGAAGGTCTATCTGCAAAAATGGTCCGCAGGCATCCTCATGTGTTCGGGGACAAGACAGCTGAAAATGAAGCTGAGGTTTTGAAAAACTGGCAGGAGATTAAGGAGCAGGAAAAGGGCGGTGCTGTAAAATCAATGCTGGAGGGAGCCGGCAAAGGGCTTCCGAATCTGCTTAAAGCCTATGAGTTGCAAAAGGAAGCTGCTAAAGTAGGTTTCGACTGGAAGACGGCGGACTCGATTCTTGATAAGGTAAAGGAAGAAATCGACGAGCTTTCCGAAGAAATCTCCGCAAATGGCATCCAGGAAGATATCCAGTTGGAATACGGGGACCTATTGTTCGCGCTCGTCAACTTCGCAAGGCATTATGACATCAATCCTGAAGAGGCTCTGAACAAAGCCAACCGGAAGTTCATGCGCCGCTTTGCCTATATCGAGCAAAAAGCAGCAGAGAATGGACGAAGTGTTGATGAGTACACATTGGATGAATTGGATGCTTTCTGGGAGGAAGCAAAAACACAAGGGTTATAGAGAAAGGCTACTTTTTCATTGATGGTTGCTTAATACAGTATTCCGCATTCTTAGAGGTTTCAGGCTCTTATCGAAGAGCTGCCGAAATGAATATTCGTATTTAAGCGTAAAAACCCATAAGCCGGTTTTTACTTTGAGTGAATGAAAAGTGTATAGGTAAATCAAACCAATAATAAAAAAGGGGTTTAAATACGATGAGGTTGGATAAATTCTTAAAAGTATCAAGATTAATTAAAAGAAGAACATTGGCGAAGGAAGTATCTGACCAAGGCAGAATTTCTATCAACGGTGTGCCGGCGAAAGCGAGTTCGAATGTTAAAGCAGGAGATGAGTTGGCGATTCGTCTTGGACAAAAGGTTGTTTCTGTAAAAATTGAACGCATCCAGGAAAATTCACGCAAGGAAGAGGCTGCTGAAATGTATACCATCCTCGGCGAAGAGCGGATCCCTGGGGATGACGAAGAGTAAGACGAGCATCGTTTGAAGGCTTGTTCTATTCTCCCTTTTTCAATCATAAACATGTACAAAAGTGCATTATGATTGTGAGGGGTATTAATGAGCCAATATTACGAAACGAATCAAACGAAGAGCAATTTGCCAGACCATGATTTAGTGATGAGAGGCAGAAGGACACTGGAAATCACAGGAGTAAAGCAGGTTGAAAGCTTCGATAATGAAGAATTCTTATTAGAAACTGTCATGGGATTCCTGGCGATCAAGGGCCAGAACCTCCAGATGAAGAATCTGGATGTCGACAAAGGAATCGTGTCGATCAAAGGGAAAATCTTTGACCTGGTCTATCTTGATGACCAGCATGGGGAGAAGGCTAAAGGCTTCTTTAGCAAGTTATTCCGATGACGCTTTCGACTCAATTTTTGACCATGCTCGCCATGATATGGATGGGCACTCTATTCGGAGCTTCCCTAGATACACATAATCGATTTCTGAAAAGATCAAAACGAAAGTCGTGGATTGTCTTTATCAATGACATCTTATTTTGGGTGTTCCAAGGTCTGTCGATATTTTATGTCTTATTTTCAGTAAATATGGGAGAATTGCGTTTTTATATCTTCCTGGCATTGTTATGCGGATTTGCAGCGTACCAGAGTCTTTTTAAAAATATGTACCTTAAGGTGCTTGAGCGGGGCCATTGCCATCACGATCAACGTGTATGTTTTTATCGTGAAAGCAATCAGGATGCTTGTGGTAAGGCCGCTCCAGTTTCTTGCTGCCACCGCCTTATCACTGCTGCTTTTGACGGGGAAGGGGCCTTTACGCTCTAGGAAAATGGCTTCTTGCCGTTTTGCTATGGCTGTTAAATATTTTTATTTGGAAACCAGTTAAGACGATATTCTTACTTTTTTGGAAACTTTTGCCGAAAAAAGTTAAAAAAAGCGTCGAGAAGTTATATAATAAATTGGCAGGATTTCTAATTATAGTAAAGAATTATTCTATTAAGACGATAAAATGGATAAAGAAAGTAAAAAAATAAATTACAAGGAGGACTGCGAGGAATGGGTGTCATCAGGAAAAAGAACATAGCCAGGATTGAAAATCAATATGTACAGCAGCGTGAAAAAGCAGGGATTGCGGAATCTAGAAAGCGAAAACTGCTTTTCAGGCGCCTCGCAGTCTTTGCTCTCTTCGCATCGGTCATCTCTTATTTGATGATCTCAACGTACATCTCCCAGTCTGCCACGCTCGAAAAGAAGCAGGCGGATAAGGAACAGTTTGAACAAAAGTTAGCAAGCCTTCATAAGAAGCAGGAGATTCTGGATGAGGAAATCGTCAAATTAAACGATGATGAGTACATAGCAAAGCTTGCCCGCAAGGAGTATTTCCTGTCCGAAAAGAATGAAATCATCTTCAACCTTCCCAAAGAGAAAAAGGACTCCCAAGATTCGCCTTATTGACACTCTTTTTTGATATTCTGTATAATATAATGTAAGTTTGATTTTTTATATCTTTAAGGAGGCAAAACTTTTTTATGTCAATCGAAGTAGGCAGCAAGCTACAGGGAAAGGTAACAGGTATTACAAATTTCGGGGCGTTTGTGGAACTGCCGGGAGGCTCAACTGGACTGGTCCATATCAGTGAGGTTGCAGACAACTATGTAAAAGACATTAATGACCACCTCAAAGTGGGCGACCAGGTTGAAGTAAAGGTTATCAATGTTGAAAAAGACGGTAAAATCGGTTTATCTATCAAGAAGGCTGTTGATAGACCAGAACGACCTGCAAGACCAGAAAGATCTGAATCAAGACCTTACTCTCAACGTCCACCACGTGGCGGCGGAAGAGGACACGACAACCGCAATGCCCGTCCGGAAAATTTCGAATCAAAAATGGCGAAATTCTTGAAGGACAGTGAAGACCGCTTATCCACTCTAAAACGTGCTACCGAATCTAAGCGCGGCGGAAGAGGAGCTAGAAGAGGGTAACTTGCTGCTAAGTGAATATATATAATAGCAGGAATCATGCTATACCAAGACAAGTCTTTTAAAGGGCTTGTCTTTTTGTTTTGTTATTGTGCTGGATTTCTCTAAATTAGAGATCAATGGCAAATTTGTTGCTGTTTTTCCGCTAATTGATGTTTTTTTTCGATAAGAACCGATTCTAGATGTAACGGAGTAGTATTAGCTAACGCGATAGGGAGAATGAGACATAAAAGAAGGTAGATCAGAGGGGAACATATAAAAAATAGTCAAAAAAACACCCGATTATGATGATTAATAGTAATTGGAAAAATTATTCTATTAATGAGCGCTAATAATTGCGTAAACATCCTGCATAATCGCTCAATCAAACGGAATATTCTCACGAAAACCGACCGGAATTGCACAAACATACGCCATAATTGCACATTTATCCAATATATGTAAACAAGATAAGTGGATATAGGAAAAGCAGAGCATCTGCATTGCCAGACGAACGATGCGGAAGTGAATTGGGGTAAATGGAGTTGGAGTTACGCTGGCTTTCCCACAACCAGCAATACAAATAAAAAACCTCGCTCCTGTAAAAGGAACGAGGTTTTCGTACGTGGATGACCCCTACGGGATTCGAACCCGTGTTACCGCCGTGAAAGGGCGGTGTCTTAACCGCTTGACCAAGGGGCCATATTATTAATGTTGTCCAGCTTCAGCGCTTGTCGGAGCTAAGCAGTCGCCTACGCTTTTCTAATTGTCCAGCTGCGGCTCCTAGCTCCTCGAGTCGCTTCGGTCCGGCCGATGAAGTCAAAGAACGACTTCACCTGCCGGCCTTCCAGCGCTTGTCGGAGCTAAGCAGTCGCCTACGCTTTTCTAAGTAGCGGCGGAGGGGATCGAACCCCCCGACCTTACGGGTATGAACCGTACGCTCTAGCCAGCTGAGCTACACCGCCATATTGGTAATGTGTTTTGAGGCACAAGAAATATAATACATAGATATTAAAATAGTGTCAATGGATTTTTAAAAGAAAAGAAGAAAATATTAATAGGTAAATTTTAGCGGTGTTTGTAGCGGTGGTAAAAATATTCCGTGTTATTTCGAGTATTTGCTTTATTTTCGGGGAAATGCGTCGAACGAAACTTTTATGCTTGTCCTTATTTTTGACAAACTTCTGGATTGCTCCCTTTTATAATAATCAGCAACGATAAAAAAACGGGGAGTGTGTTTAATGCAAAAGGTAGAAAGGAACATGATGGAACCGATCGGTGAAGTTCATCTCGAGGAATCACGATTCAGGTTTGCTAAAGGCATGTCGAAGCTGCAATCCAAAATTGAGAACCTTTTCCTAAAAAAAGGCTATATCTTTCTGATCATTGGATTCTTGCTTGGCCGTGCCTTGATCCTGGCTCAGTTGACCCCTTTTAGCCTTCCATTTTTTGCAGCCGTGTATCTTATCCGGAAAGACCGCGCCCCTATCGCGCTGTTTGGGTTGGTTGCCGGGGCTGCGACATTGTCATTTACTGACGCCATCTTTACGTTTGGATCTGTATTCTTATTTTTAATGTTATACAAGCTGACGAAAAAATGGATTCAGAACTCTATGAAAGTCCTGCCGTTTTATATATTTTTTACTATTTTAATAGGCAAAATGTTGAAAGTTCTAATTTTGTCTGGAAATATCACTTTGTATGAAGGAATGATGACGGCAGTCGAAGCGGGTCTTGGTCTTGTGTTGACTTTCATTTTCATGCAAAGCATTCCGTTGATGACAGCCAGCAAACGCAAGCAGTCTTTGAAAACGGAGGAAATCGTCTGTTTGATCATCATGCTAGCTTCAGTGATGACGGGAACCATTGGTTGGACAATCTATGATTTGTCGGTAGAGCACGTAATGTCACGGTACCTTGTCCTCGTATTTTCATTTGTCGCCGGTGCCACAGTGGGTTCCACAGTCGGTGTTGTAACAGGGTTGATTTTCAGTCTCGCGAACGTTTCGAGTTTTTACCATATGAGCCTGCTGGCCTTCGCTGGTTTGCTTGGCGGCTTGCTAAAAGAGGGAAGGAAACCAGGGGTAGCACTTGGATTGTTAATTGCCACGCTGTTAATTGGTATGTATGGTGAAGGCGGAGGTGCGCTCGGCCAGACGCTGACTGAATCAGCGGCTGCAGTCTTGCTATTCTTTCTTACTCCTCAATCACTTACGTCAAAAATCGCTAAACATATTCCAGGTACACCTGAGTATTCAGCCGAGCAGCAGCAATATATGAGAAAAATGAGAGATGTGACAGCACAGCGTGTCGTCCAGTTCTCAAATGTATTTGAAGCATTGTCGAAAAGCTTTTCGACTTTGCAGGTCCAGGATGAAACGGTTGAAACGGATCGCGATATGGATTATTTCTTAAGCAATGTAACAGAGAAAACGTGCCAAACATGCTTTAAAAAAGACCATTGCTGGACAAGGAACTTTAATACAACCTATGACTATATGAGTGAGATTATGCAGGAGATGGATCAAAATTCCGGTGCCGTGCCGCAAAAACTTACCCGCGAATGGGACAAACATTGCACAAGATCTAAAAAGGTCATGGAAATCATGCAGCAGCAGCTGACCTATTATCAAGCGAACAAGAAACTAAAGAAACAGGTTCAGGAAAGCAGGCGTCTTGTGGCTGACCAATTGCTCGGTGTTTCGGAGGTAATGGGAGATTTCGCAAAAGAAATCCAGCGCGAACGCGAAAACCACTCGAAACAAGAAGAACAAATACTCGAAGCCCTTCAGGAGTTTGGCATCCATATCGAGCATGTGGAGATCTATAGTCTTGAACAGGGGAATGTGGATATTGACATGACGATTCCGTATTGCCAGGGACATGGTGAATGTGAAAAGTTAATCGCACCAATGCTTTCCGATATCCTGAAAGAAAACATCGTTGTCAATTCCGAAGAATGTTCGACATTCCCGAATGGTTTTTGCCATGTGACATTCCGGTCTGCTAAAGCCTATGCAGTGTCTACAGGAGTGGCACATGCGGCTAAGGATGGGGACCTTATTTCAGGAGACAGTTATTCTACTATTGAGCTGAGCGGCGGAAAGTACGCAATTGCCATCAGTGACGGAATGGGCAATGGTGTAAGGGCTCATTCCGAAAGCAGGGATACGTTATTGCTGCTGCAGCAAATCCTGCAATCCGGAATCGAGGAAAAAGTAGCCATCAAGTCGGTGAACTCGATTCTTTCGTTAAGGACAACCGATGAAATTTTCTCCACCCTCGATTTAGTCATGATCGACCTGCAAAACGCGTCTGCACGTTTCTTGAAAATCGGTTCGACGCCAAGCTTCATCAAACGTGGCGGAAAAGTAATGAAGGTGCAGGCGAGCAACTTGCCGATGGGAATATTGCAGGAATTCGAAGTAGATGTTGTCGGCGAACAACTGAAAGCAGGGGACCTGCTGGTAATGATGAGCGATGGCGTATTCGAAGGCCCTAAGCATGTCGAAAACTATGATTTATGGATGAAACGAAAAATCAATGAACTTCAAACAGAAGATCCGCAGGCAATCGCAGACTTGATCATGGAGGAAGTGATCCGTTCCCGCGATGGCTCCATTGAGGATGACATGACAGTGGTTGTCGCAAAAATCGATCACAATATCCCGAAATGGGCTTCGATTCCAGCGACCAATTATCAAAAGCGGGCTTAACGGCTTAATTTGGACGATTCGGTATCGATTTTGAGAAATGTCTAGCTCCAACCCCTAGCCCGTCGAGATGCTTCGGTCCGCCCAATGAAGTTAAAGTACGACTTCACAGGTCGGCCCTCCAGCGCTTGTCGAGGCTGACCATGGCGCTTCAGCTTTTCTAATGTATAAAACCCCTCAGTTTCGTCGAAAATGGTAACAAATTTATCATAGGCTTTTTTCTTTTACTAGTTTGTGAAAGTTGAGCCTGGAAGTGAGGGGATTGCATGAAAACAGGTACAATCAGGCAAATATTACTCATAACAGATGGCTGCTCTAACCAGGGTGAAGATCCGATTGCGATGGCTGCACTGGCTAAGGAGCAGGGGATTACAGTCAATGTCATTGGTGTGATGGAACAGGATGTTATAGATGAACAGGGCATGACAGAAATTGAAGGGATTGCCATGTCAGGCGGAGGAGTCAGCCAGATTGTCTACTCTCAGCAGCTTTCCCAGACAGTCCAGATGGTCACAAGGAAGGCGATGACCCAGACTCTTCAGGGAGTAGTGAATAAAGAACTTCAGCAAATCCTAGGCGGCGGCCGGACAGTGGAAGATCTTCCGCCGGAGCAGAGAGGCGAAGTAATGGAGGTCGTGGACGAGCTCGGAGAAACGGTAGAGCTGGATGTGTTGATTCTTGTCGATACAAGCGCAAGCATGAAGCACAAGCTTCCTACAGTAAAGGAGGCCTTGCTGGACTTGAGTTTAAGCCTGAATGCAAGGTCAGGGGATAATCGTTTTGCCGTATTTGTATTTCCCGGGAAAAGAAATGATGTCGAAAAATTGCTGGATTGGACCCCGAAACTTGAGTCGCTCACAAGCATTTTCGCCAAGCTGACGACCGGAGGAATTACGCCAACAGGTCCTGCCCTTCGCGAAGCACTTTCTCACTTCAATAAAAAACGATCTTTAAGGAGCCTATTATCCGGTGATGATGAATCCTTCTTTGAAGAATCTGTGTAAGGTCATTCCTGGTACGATCATTGAAGGGAAATGGCACCACAATCGTTATACAATCATAAAAGAGCTTGGTTTTGGAGCGAACGGGATTGTTTATCTGGCAAGGTCCAATAATACACAAGTAGCATTGAAAATGAGTGACAATGGAATGTCAATCACTTCTGAGGTCAATGTGTTGAAGTCATTTGCCAAGGTCCAGGGATCTGCCCTAGGACCTTCTTTGCTAGATGTGGATGATTGGGAACGTCCCGGCAAAAAAGTAAGCTTTTATGCAATGGAATTCATTAAAGGACCAGATTTCCTTGCGTTTTTGCAGCAAAAAGGACCGGACTGGACAAGCGTGATGATCCTCCAGCTGCTTGCGGATTTGCAGCTGCTCCATGAAAATGGCTGGGTATTTGGAGATTTGAAGCCGGATAACTTGATTGTGACTGGCCCCCCGGCAAGGATACGATGCATAGATGTAGGCGGTACGACGATGCAAGGCAGGTCGATTAAAGAATTCACCGAATTCTTCGACCGCGGCTACTGGGGACTTGGCAGCAGGAAAGCAGAACCAGGATATGACTTGTTCGCTGTCGGTATGATCATGGTAAACACGGCCTATCCCAAAAGGTTTACGAAAAGATCAGGCGGAATAAACGAAATCCTGGATAAAGTAAAACATAGCCGGGAATTGAAGGTTTTTGAAAAGGTCATTTATAACGCGCTTTCAGGTAACTACCAATCAGCGATGGAGATGAGGTCTGATCTGCTGCAGGTCCATCAGCCAGGTTCATCATCGAAGAAAAGTACCGTACAGCATAAGGCAGTGCTGCAAAAGCAAACGCAGCAAAATATAAATCCAAGCACATCCAGGGCAAAAACATGTTCAGCTGGCCGACAAACAAGGAAGGGCTATAATAAGAAAAAGAAAAAATCGTCTGCCATTGAAACAGTCACCATCATTCTGATTATCTCTTTATTATATTTTTTCTATATTTATAGCCAGATTACCTGATTTATTGAAACCTTTTGCCGCTTCATCCGTACATAAGGGATACAGCTCTGTTTTTTGAGAAAAGAAGGGCAAAAGTGTTATGCTGAAAAATAATAAATCTGTTGATTTAGAAGATTAATGGGTTGCCGGCTTGGGTATAGTCATAAACCGGCAATATCAGTAAGGAAGAACAAGATGATTGAACAAAAGGTGAATGCCTTTCTTGAAAGGCATGATTTTCAGCTGAATAACATGTCCATTGCAGTTGGGGTTTCTGGAGGACCGGACTCGCTCGCACTGCTCCACTTTTTATCTTCGCTGCGGGAACGGAATTCCCTGAAGATTGTGGCTGTCCATGTGGACCATATGTTCCGTGGGGAGGAGTCTTATCAGGACGCGCTGTTTGTGAAAGATTTTTGTGGACAACGGGATATCCCTTTTGAGATGAAGAGGACGGATGTGCCGGCCTATATGCGCGAGACAGGGCTAAGCTCCCAGCAGGCTGCCCGTGAATGCCGATACAGCTTTTTCGAGCAAATGATGGAAAAGCATCAGCTTCAGTACCTTGCATTGGGTCATCATGGTGATGACCAGGTTGAAACGGTATTGATGAGGCTGACGAGGGGCAGTTCTGGGAAAGCAAGGGCAGGTATGCCTTTTTCAAGGGGAATTGGTCCGTTTACGATTTTTAGGCCATTTTTATGCCTTTCAAAAGAGGAATTGAAAGAATACTGCTCCGTGAAATCTTTGAAACCAAGAATTGACCCCAGCAATGAGAAGACATACTATAGCAGGAATCGTTTCAGGAAGTCTGTACTCCCTTTTTTAAAAGAAGAGAATCCAGCGGTACATGAGCACTTCCAGCGTTTTAGCGAGGAGCTGCAGATGGATGAAGAATATCTTATTGAATTAACAAGCGAAGAATTGAATAAAGTAATGAAGAAAGAGGACAAAAGAATAACGATTAGTATTAGTTCCTTTCAGGAAATGCCAATGCCTTTACAAAGAAGAGGGATTAAACTAATATTAAATTATCTTTACAATGATCGACCTGCTTCTCTTTCCGCTATACATATTGAAAAGATTTTTTCAATAATTCGCAATCCCCATCCATCTGGAACTCTTGATTTCCCCAGCGGTTTAAGAATCATACGATCGTATGGAAATTGCCACTTCGAATTGAATCCACCAGAAAGGCAAAGCTATCACTTCGAATTATCGGAGCCAGATCAGCTTAGGTTGCCCAACGGTGGGGTCATTGATGCTCAATTGCTCAATGGTGCTCATGAGAGGAAAGTTTCTAATGATTGTTTTATCGTTGACCTAGAGCAAACAGGAACTCCGTTGATCATCCGGACAAGACGAAATGGCGACCGGATATCATTGAAGGGGATGACGGGTTCAAAAAAGGTAAAGGATATTTTCATCGATATGAAAATACCATTAGCCCAAAGAAATGAATGGCCGATTGTCACAGACATGGAAGGCAGGATTCTTTGGCTTCCAGGCATGAAAAAGTCGAACCATGAATCAACAGAAGGAAACAGGTTATTACTATTAACTTATATAAAGTATTGATATTCTTCCAGGGGGCACAAGGATCATGATGAAAAATGATATTGAAAAGGTATTGTTTACAGAAGAGGAAATCCAGGAAAAGACCAGGCAGTTGGCGGCTCAATTAACTGATGAGTACCAGGACCGCTTTCCGCTGGCAATTGGTGTTTTAAAAGGTGCAATGCCATTCATGGGCGACTTGCTAAAGCGCATGGATGCGTATCTTGAAATGGACTTCATGGATGTTTCCAGCTATGGAAATGCCATGGTATCTTCAGGAGAGGTGAAAATCCTAAAGGACCTCGATACTTCAGTAGAAGGTAGAGACATCCTAATCATCGAGGACATCATCGACAGCGGTTTGACTCTCAGCTATCTAGTTGAGCTTTTCAAATACCGTAAGGCAAAATCAATCAAAATCGTCACTCTTCTTGATAAACCAACAGGAAGGAAAGCGGATATTACAGCCGACTATGTTGGATTCATCGTTCCTGATGAGTTTGTTGTCGGATATAGCCTTGATTATGCGGAAAAATACCGCAACCTGCCATATATCGGTGTTCTGAAGCCAGAAGTATACTCAAATTAATACGGTTACAATTTAGTGAATGAAATTTCACATTTCGAATAAGAAGCAAATATTCTGAATGTTAATTTCTTGTATTAGCATAATTTGCTATGATACTATTTAGTATAGTTTGTCTACCGTGGGAGGAGGTAAGGGATGAATCGGATCTTCCGTAATACCATCTTTTATTTATTGATATTTTTAGTCATTATCGGAGTTGTGAGTTTCTTTAATGGCAATAACCAGCCAACAGAACCAATCTCTTACGATAAATTCATGCAGGAACTTGAGGCAGGCAATGTTGAAGGTGATTTGACGCTGCAGCCTGAACGTGGAGTGTATGAGGTAAGAGGCCAGATGGAAGGCCAGGAAGAAGGAAAAGGCTTCATCACATATGTCTGGAACAATCCAGAGACTCTTAACAGAATCGAACAAGCAGCTGAAGCTGCAGATGTAGAAATTTTGCCTGCTAAGGAAACAAGTGGCTGGGTGACGTTCTTTACATCCATCATTCCGTTTATCATTATTTTCATTCTGTTCTTCTTCTTGCTGAACCAGGCTCAAGGCGGCGGAAGCCGTGTCATGAACTTTGGTAAGAGTAAAGCAAAGCTTTATAACGAAGAAAAGAAGAAAGTCCGCTTTAAAGACGTGGCGGGTGCAGATGAAGAAAAGCAAGAGCTTGTCGAGGTTGTTGAATTCCTGAAAGACCCTCGCAAGTTTGCTGAGCTTGGGGGCGCGTATTCCAAAAGGGATCCTTTTGGTAGGGCCTCCGGGTACAGGTAAGACTTTGCTTGCCCGTGCTGTTGCAGGGGAAGCTGGCGTGCCATTCTTCTCAATCAGTGGTTCCGACTTCGTGGAAATGTTTGTCGGTGTCGGTGCTTCACGTGTACGTGATCTATTCGAAACAGCTAAAAAGAATGCTCCATGTATCATCTTCATTGATGAAATTGATGCAGTCGGCCGCCAGCGTGGCGCTGGTCTTGGCGGAGGGCATGATGAGCGTGAACAGACGCTTAACCAGTTGCTTGTAGAAATGGATGGATTCGGTGCCAACGAAGGGATCATTATCGTTGCCGCTACGAACCGCCCTGATATCCTAGACCCAGCATTGCTGCGTCCTGGTCGTTTTGACCGCCAGATTACAGTTGACCGCCCTGATGTAACAGGCCGTGAAGCTGTTCTGAAGGTACACGCTAGAAATAAGCCGCTGGATGAAACGGTTAACTTAAAGAGTATTGCTTCCCGTACCCCAGGTTTCTCTGGAGCGGATCTTGAAAACTTATTGAACGAAGCTGCGCTTGTTGCAGCCAGACGAGATAAGAAGAAGATTGACATGGAAGATCTGGATGAGGCAACTGACCGCATCATAGCCGGTCCTGCCAAGAAAACTCGTGTCATCTCCAAGAAGGAAAGAAATATTGTGGCCTTCCATGAAGCTGGCCATACTGTCATCGGGGTTGTCCTTGATGAAGCTGAAATGGTCCACAAGGTAACGATTGTCCCTCGCGGACAGGCCGGCGGATATGCTGTAATGCTTCCAAAGGAAGACCGTTACTTCATGACCAAACCGGAACTTCTTGATAAAATCACTGGCCTCCTTGGCGGCCGTGTAGCTGAAGAAATTGTCTTTGGTGAAGTAAGCACAGGTGCCCACAATGACTTCCAGCGTGCGACAGGCATTGCGAGAAGAATGGTTACTGAATTCGGTATGAGTGACAAGCTGGGACCAATGCAGTTTGGCCAGGCGCAGGGCCAGGTATTCTTAGGCCGTGACCTGAACAATGAGCAAAACTATTCTGACAAGATCGCATATGAAATCGACCTTGAAATTCAGACCATCATTAAGGAAAGTTATGCAAGAGCGAAAAAACTGCTAACAGAGAATCGTGATAAGCTTGATATCATTGCGAACACATTGTTAGAGGTGGAAACACTTGATGCAGAACAAATCAAGCATTTGATCGATCATGGCCGTCTTCCTGAACGTAAAGTAGTCAGTGTTGACAGTGACGACATGAAAGTAACGATCAATAAGAAAAAAGATGAGATGCCTGCAATCGAAGAGACTGATAAGAAAGTTGACTCAGTCATTGAAGACCCAAAAGCTATCGATGAAAATCCAAAAGAATAGATTTCAGAAGCAGGTGCTCTTAGCGGGGCACCTGTTTTTTGCCTCTTTGGCTTCTTTTATCGTTTTCCTTCCTGTTCAGTATATTGATTGTTGGCTGGGTTGAACCTTTAAAATACAAAGTGAAACGGTTTACTTTACTTAGTGAATTCCTGATGATTATGATATGATATTTTCAGTATTGATCCAGAAAACTATTAATAAGTTGGTGAATAGCTTGATTTTTGTTTTTGATGTCGGGAATACAAATATCGTGTTAGGTGTTTATGATAAAGAAGAGTTGAAGCACCATTGGAGAATAGAAACGAACCGCCATAGAACGGAAGATGAATTTGGCATGATCGTCAAAACTCTTTTTGACCATGTTGATCTTTCTTTTTCAGATATTGATGGAATCATCATCTCGTCTGTCGTTCCGCCAATCATGTTCTCGCTTGAGAGAATGTGCCAGAAGTACTTTCACCGCAAGCCATTAGTCGTCGGTCCTGGAATTAAGACAGGACTGGACATTAAATATGAAAATCCAAGAGAGGTCGGAGCGGACCGGATCGTCAATGCGGTTGCGGCGATACATGAATATGGAAGCCCTCTGGTCATTGTCGATTTTGGTACAGCTACCACTTACTGCTATATCAATGAGCATAATCAATATATGGGCGGAGCGATTGCGCCGGGGATCGGCATCTCTACTGAAGCCCTATATTCAAGGGCTGCCAAGCTCCCGCGGATAGAAATCAGCAGACCGGATGATGTGGTTGGAAAGAATACGGTTTCGGCCATGCAAGCTGGCATTCTGTATGGATATGTTGGACAAGTAGAGGGAATAGTTAAACGGATGAAAGATAAGAGTGCAGTCCCTCCTAAAGTGATTGCGACAGGCGGCCTGGCAAATTTGATTGCCCAGGAATCAAATATCATCGATGCCGTGGATCCTTTTTTAACGTTAAAGGGATTGCAACTTATCTATAAGCGCAATATCGAAAAACACAATTAAGCTTCCTTAAAGAGAGGATGCATATAATTTTACAGCATGAAGGGAGTAGAAAAATGAGCGATTATTTAGTAAGGGCACTAGCTTTTGACGGACAAATCAGAGCATATGCAGCAAAAACGACGGAAACAGTCGGGGAAGCTCAGCGCCGGCATTATACATGGCCTGTAGCATCTGCTGCACTTGGCCGGACTATGACAGCTGGTGTGATGATGGGTGCCATGCTCAAGGGCGAAGATAAGATGACAATCAAGGTTGAAGGTGGAGGGCCGCTTGGGCTCATTCTTGTGGATGCGAATGCAAAAGGACAGGTCAGAGGGTATGTATCAAACCCTCATGTTCACTTTGATTTGAACGAGCACGGCAAGCTGGATGTAAGAAAAGGTGTTGGCACGGACGGTACACTCACTGTCGTAAAGGATATAGGACTGCGTGACTATTTTACAGGACAGGTTCCGATTGTATCGGGTGAGCTTGGAGAAGACTTTACCTATTACTTCGCGACTTCTGAGCAGGTCAACTCTTCCGTTGGTGTCGGAGTACTGGTTAATCCTGACAACTCGATCAAAGCAGCAGGGGGATTCATCATTCAGCTGATTCCAGGGACTACAGAAGAAACGATTACAGCAATCGAACAACGATTGCAGACGATCCCTCCAGTATCAAAGCTGATTGAAAAGGGCTTATCTCCTGAAGAATTGCTGGAGGAATTGCTTGGAAAAGAGAATGTTAAAGTTCTTGATACAATGCCTGTGAATTTTGAGTGTAATTGCTCGAAGGACCGATTCAGCAATGCCTTGATCAGCCTGGGGTCAGATGAAATCCGTGATATGATCGAGACAGAGGGACAGGCAGAAGCACACTGCCATTTCTGCAACGAAAAGTACATGTTCTCCAAAGAAGAACTGGAAGAGATAGAGAGAGAAGCGAAATAAGTGATATCTGGGGGAAGAGAATTGGAAAAAAAGCAGCTTTGGTACATTATTGCCGGGTTAGCCATATTGAACGCGATAACTCTTGTGATGCTGATAGCCAAGCCTGCTATCCTCGAGGGGAATAAGGAAACCGTTGCGGAGATTGGCAAGGAGTCCATCTCCCGCCAAGAATGGCTCACTGAGCTTGAAGAAAGATACGGACAGGATACGCTCAGAGATCTGATTGACCAGAAAGTAGTCAAACAAATGGCGGAGGAGTATAACATCAAAGTGTCTGACGAGGCTGTTGAGCGTGAACTGACAATCTATAAAGCGATGTACTCTTCAGCTGGCAACGAGCCGAGGACAGAAGATAAATGGAAGCAGCAAATAAAATATAGTTTGCTGCTTGAAGAAATTTTAACGAAGGATGTTAATGTTTCAGAGGAGGATATGAAGTCCTTTTATGAACAGAATAATAGCCTTTTTGACCTCCCTGCATCCTATCATTTGTCACAAATAGTCGTCGAAACGAAAAAAGAAGCTGAATCAGCGGTGAAAGAGCTGAAAGATGGTTCTAGCTTCACTGCGCTAGCGATGGAGCGGTCGATTGATGAGTTTTCTGCGAATGAAGGTGGAGACATCGGCTTTGTTACAGAAGAAGATGAGCTCGTTGCCCCGGAGGTAATCGATGCAGCAAAGACGCTGAAACCCGAAGAATGGACAGGTCCTGTAAAAGTGGAGAATGGTTATGCGATTGTTTATCTTCATGAAAAACTCGAAGGAAAGAAATATGCCTACAGCGAAGTCAAGAACCAGATTCGCAGGCAGATTGCCCTCGAGCAAATGGACATTCCTGTGTCGGCACGGGCGTTCTGGAATGATGCGGAAGTAAGCTGGTTTTATGGAGATAAAGAGAAGAAATAACGAACGAAGCACTGGTGAACTCGACCGGTGCTTTTTCTTTGTTTAGATAAAAGAAAATAGGATAGTTTAAAGAAGATAGGGCTCATATTGATCGCGCTTTTGAATCGGGTAGTGAAACCATCCGTAAAAAAACAGCGCTGATTGTGAAATCACCAAAATGGACGAAAAGAACCTAGGCAAAAGACTTATATTTACTATTGTCGAAGCATACAGATTGACATAGACTGAAAGTACTGGTAAATTTTAATAAAACCAATTAAAATAGTCGGAATAAGGAGTGGGTAATATGGTACGCATTGCAAATTCCATTACTGAGCTGATCGGGCAGACACCAATCGTTAAGTTGAACGGACTTGTTGATGAGCAAAGTGCGGATGTATATTTAAAGCTTGAATACATGAACCCGGGCAGCAGCGTCAAGGATCGTATCGCTTTGGCGATGATTGAGGATGCAGAGACAAAAGGGTCTCTAAAACAAGGGGATACAATCATCGAGCCAACGAGTGGAAATACCGGAATCGGTCTGGCGATGGTAGCAGCAGCCAAAGGCTACAAAGCGATTCTCGTCATGCCAGAAACGATGAGCATGGAGCGCAGGAATCTGCTTCGTGCCTATGGGGCGGAACTTGTGTTGACTCCTGGTCCAGAAGGAATGGGCGGTGCAATCCGCAAAGCGGAGGAACTGGCAAAGGAAAACGGTTATTTCATGCCTCAGCAGTTTGAGAATGAATCAAATCCTTCTGTGCACGAGCGAACGACTGGACCGGAAATCGTCAAGCAGATGGGTGACCAGCTGGATGCCTTCATCGCTGGTATTGGTACGGGCGGAACAATCACAGGAGCAGGCAAAGTTCTTCGTGAAAAATACAAAAATATCAAGATTATCGCTGTTGAGCCGACAGACTCCCCGGTATTGTCCGGCGGAAAACCAGGACCTCACAAGATCCAGGGAATCGGTGCAGGATTCGTTCCAGGTGTACTTGATACAAACGTGTACGATGAAATCTTCAAGGTTGAAAATGAGCAGGCATTCGACTATGCCCGCCGCGCAGCAAAAGAAGCAGGAATCCTTGGCGGAATCTCTTCAGGCGCAGCCATCTACGCAGCTCTGGAAACAGCGAAAAAGCTAGGCAAAGGCAAAAAGGTGCTGGCAGTGATCCCGAGTAACGGAGAACGCTACCTGAGCACACCACTTTACCAATTTGAAGAATAGATAGATGAAGAGGCAGGCTGAGATAGCTTGTCTCTTTTTTGTCTAAAAACAAGGCTTGAAGACTCCCCCGAAAATGCTAAAGCATTCGTGCGTGTGCCTGTTCGGGGCAGCCAATCAATGTCCTGCCGAATTGGCTGGACAGATGTCCCCCCGTGTAAAGCGAGGATAATGGAGCGGAAATCAACAGCCTAATTTTACAGTGCCATTCAAAAAAGCTGGATTTTCTTGAAAAAACCATTATTTTAAAAATGAAAGCGCGCCCTTCATCATGTATGATGGATTAAGAGAAAAAAATAGGGGTGAAAAGCTTGCCGCACTATAGCATTCAGTCAAAAACGATTCATTATTCAGCTTCACGCTTTTTTCATCAATATGATCATATTGCACAACAATATAAAGAGCATGTCATCCTCGAAAGCGGGAGAGGCGGGCGCTACAGTATCGCCGCATTCAATCCTGAGATTATTTTTTCGGGTAAAAATAATAAACTTACAATCACAAAGGGAAGTTCATCAAGCACGCTGGAGGGAAATCCTCTTGAGTTAATGAAAAATCAAATGGAAAAGTACCAGGTGCCTGAAGTAGAAGGCTTGCCGGATTTCCAGGGTGGTGCGATCGGCTATTTGAGCTATGATTATGCCCGTTATATCGAAAAGCTTCCAGCACTGGCTAAGGACGATTCGGGAATACCGGAAGTCTACTTCCAGCTATTCAAGGAATGGTTTGTTTTGGACCATGAGACAGATATGCTGTGGCTAATGACTTTAACAGAAAAAGGACAGGAAAACCAGGCTGAGGACAGGCTTTCCAAGTGGAAAGGGCAGTGGGAGGCTGATGTTTTAGCAGTTGTTGCTGAAAACAAGCATGCTGCAGATGAGCTGCAAGTATCCATGGATGAAACGGAATTCAACGAGGCAGTTGAAAAAGTGCAGCAATACATTGCGCAGGGGGACGTATTCCAGGTAAATCTTTCTGTCAGACAGTCCAAGCCAATCGAGACGGAAGCGATCGAAGTATATCGGCAGCTGCGGAAGCTTAACCCTTCTCCATACATGGGTTACCTGCATACCCAAGACTTCCAGCTCGTCAGCGGTTCGCCTGAACTTTTAGCAAAAGTAAAAGGTTCTGAGGTCAGCACAAGGCCGATTGCCGGCACGAGATCAAGGGGCAGGACAGACGAAGAAGATTTGCAGCTTGCCAATGAACTGATCAACAATGAAAAAGAGCGCGCCGAACACGTCATGCTTGTCGACCTTGAAAGGAACGATCTTGGCAGGGTGTGCAAGTACGGCACGGTCGAAGTCAATGAGTTCATGGTCATCGAAAAGTACTCGCATGTCATGCATATCGTTTCGAATGTCCGGGGAGAGCTGGCGGAAGGCGAGAGCTGGTTCGATGTCGTCAATGCAACCTTCCCTGGCGGCACGATTACCGGTGCCCCAAAGGTAAGGACAATGGAAATCATTGAAGAGCTAGAACCGGTGAGGCGCGGACCTTATACAGGCTCGCTAGGCTGGTTCGGTTTTAATGGCAATATGGAACTGAACATCATCATTCGGACGATGCTGGTCAAAGATGGGATGGCTCATGTTCAGGCAGGTGCAGGCGTCGTTATTGACTCCATTCCTGCCAATGAATACAAAGAATCGCTGAAGAAAGCAATCGCTCTTTGGAAGGCGAAAGAGCTTGCGGAGGGTAAAGCATGATTTTGATGATCGATAACTATGATTCATTCACATATAATCTCGTTCAATATTTGGGTGAAATGGGCGAAGAGCTAAAGGTCATCCGCAATGATCAGACTTCCATTCAGGGCATTGGGGAGCTTGATCCGCACTTCTTAATGATCTCGCCGGGGCCGTGCAGCCCGAATGAAGCAGGCATCAGCCTGGAAGCGATCAAGAATTTTTCAGGCAAGACGCCGATTTTCGGTGTCTGTCTAGGGCATCAGTCGATTGCCCAGGTATTTGGCGGTGATGTGATCCGTGCGGAGCGGCTTATGCATGGCAAAACTTCTTTGGTCTATCATGATGGCAAGACGATTTTTGAAGGGTTGGAAAATCCATTCCCTGCGGCTCGCTACCATTCACTCATCGTTAAAAAAGAAACACTTCCTGACTGTCTGGAGGTCTCAGCGTGGACGGAGGAGGGCGAGATCATGGCAATCCGCCATAAAACGCTGCCTGTCGAAGGCGTCCAGTTTCATCCGGAGTCCATTTTAACAACGCCAGGAAAGCAGTTGCTACGCAATTTCATTTCCAATTACAAAGCCGCTAAGGAAGTAAGTTTATAATGTTTGTATACAGTAATGGTCAGTTCGTCTCAAAGGAAGAAATCACTATTTCCCCTTTTGATCACGGCTTCCTATACGGGTTGGGCGTGTTCGAAACGTTCAGGATTTACAATGGTCATCCTTTTCTGCTCGATGATCATCTCGAGCGGTTGAATGCCAGTCTTCGCGTTTTAAATATCGAAGCTGAATTTACGCGGGAGGAAAGTGTAAAAATCCTTAAAGGCTTATTAGCTAAAAATAATCTCAAGGATTCCTATATCCGCTTCAATGTTTCGGCGGGGAATGGTGAAATAGGCTTGCGGACTGAAAGTTATCGGGAACCGAATGTAATTGTATTTGCCAAGCCGCTGCCGCCAGCAGGAGGCTTAAGTGAGAAAAAGGCTGTTATCCTCGACTTGAGGCGCAACACTCCCGAGGGAGCTGAGCGGCTGAAATCTCATCATTATCTGAATAATGTACTCGCCAAGCGTGAGGCAGGCCCTGCGTTGGATACGGAAGGGATTTTCCTGACGAGTGAGGGCTTTTTAGCCGAAGGAATTGTCTCGAATATCTTCTGGTACAGGAATGATGTCCTGTATACGCCTGCTGTCGAAACCGGAATATTGAATGGGATCACCCGCAGGTTCGTCATCGCACTTGCCCGCAACGCAGGGGTAGAGGTTCGTGAAGGCTTTTACAAAAAGGAAGAAGCTGACGAAGCTGACGAAATATTCCTGACTAATTCAATTCAGGAAATCGTACCGGTCAGGGACTTTTCAGGAAAAAGCTTTCCCGGGAAATCAGGCGTGTTGGCGAACAGCTTGTTTGGAAAATATGAAGCTAACCGGGAAACACTATGGAGCAGAATGAAACTGGATGGAGGAGCTCATATATGAATACCGTGATAAAAGCCGGTCCTTATACACTGGACTTCACCAATAAAACACTGATCATGGGAATATTGAACGTCACTCCTGATTCTTTTTCAGACGGCGGGAAATACAATCACCTTGAACATGCTGTCTTACATGCTGAACAAATGATCGCTGACGGAGCGGATATTCTTGATATCGGAGGCGAATCGACAAGGCTTGGACATGAACGGATTTCCGATGAAGAGGAAATTAGCAGGGTGGTACCGGCAATTGAAGCCATCTCGAAAGAAGTTCAAGTACCCATCTCCATTGATACTTATAAATCAAAGGTTGCCAAAAGTGCGGTCGATGCTGGAGCTACCATCATCAATGATATCTGGGGAGCTAAGGAAGATCCGGAAATCGCCGATGTCGCGGCAGAAACCGGAGTACCAATCATTCTGATGCACAATCGGAACGACCGAAATTATACAAACTTCATTCGTGATGTGCTCAATGACTTGTATGAAAGCATCACAATCGCTAAAAAAGCAGGAGTAAGTGATGAGCAAATCATCCTTGACCCTGGAATCGGATTTGCAAAAGACCTCAGGGAAAATCTTGAGATGATGCGTCACCTTGATACGTTAGTGTCCATAGGATATCCCGTCCTACTTGGCACGTCGAAAAAGTCGATGATCGGCGGAGTACTCGACCTGCCTGTGAAGGAAAGAACAGAAGGTACGGGAGCTACCGTGTGCTACGGAATCCAGAAAGGCTGCCAGATTATCCGTATTCATGATGTGAAAGAGATGGCACGGATGGCAAAAATGATGGACGCGATGATGGGAAAGGGTGAATACAGTGGATAAAATACATGTAAACCAAATGGAGTTTTACGGCTACCATGGTGTTTTTCCTGAAGAAACAAGGCTGGGCCAGCGTTTTATTGTAGATTTAGCCGTGGAACTCGACCTTTCAAATGCAGGAAAAAGCGATGATCTTACTGAGTCCATTAACTATGCGGAGTTATATATGGTCTGCAAGGATATCCTTGAAGGCCAGCCATTTAAGCTTGTAGAATCGATTGCTGAAAAAATTGCCGGGACGATTCTTGAACGCTTTCCGCTGGTGGAAGAATGCCACGTAAAAGTAATCAAGCCAGATCCGCCTATACCTGGTCATTACAAATCGGTCGCAGTTGAGATCACAAGGAGCAGATGACAGTGGAAAAACAATAACGCATATATTGCACTAGGGTCCAATATGGGTGACCGTTTTGGGTATTTGACACAGGCAATCATTCTCCTTGAAAAGTATGAAAACATCGCTGTGGTAAAAACTTCTTCCGTCTATGAGACTGACCCGGTAGGTTACACTGACCAGGATCAATTTTTAAACATGGTAATTCAGGTTAAGACGAGCCTTGAACCGATTGAACTTCTGGATACCTGCCTTGAGATCGAATTAAAACTTGGCAGAAAAAGGGAAGTGAAATGGGGGCCCAGAACGTTAGACCTTGACATTTTGCTGTACAATAACGAAAATGTTGAAACAGAGAAGCTTACAATTCCGCACCCTCGGATGAGCGAACGGGCGTTTGTAATCCTTCCATTGCTTGAAATGGACCCAAATCTCATGCTCCCAACGATGAAGGAGCCGCTGAAAAACTGTTTACTAAGTATACCGGACAGAGAAGGAGTACGAATATGGAAGCAGAAAAATGGGGAAGGCGTATTCGCGCTTATCGAAAGCTAAAGGGTTATACGCAGGAAAGCTTCGCAAAAGAGCTCGGCGTTTCGGTCTCCATACTGGGAGAAATCGAACGTGGCAACAGGATGCCTGATGATAGACTGATTATTAGGATCGCAGAATTCCTTGATGTCGGTTTAGATGAATTAGCCCCACAGTAGGATTACTATATTAATAGGACCATAAGGAGGAATGAAATGCTCAAGATTGGCGATATTGAAATGAAAAACCAGGTCGTCCTCGCACCGATGGCCGGCATTTGCAACTCAGCATTCCGCCTGACGGTCAAAGAATTCGGTGCTGGACTTGTATGTGCCGAAATGGTCAGCGACAAAGGAATTGTTTCTCAAAACGACAGGACACTTGATATGTTATATATAGATGAACGTGAAAAGCCGCTCAGCCTGCAGATTTTTGGCGGCGAAAAGGAAACGCTTGTCCAGGCAGCACAATATGTGGACAAAAATACCAATGCGGATATCATTGATATCAATATGGGATGCCCAGTGCCGAAAATCACGAAATGTGACGCAGGTGCGAAGTGGCTGCTAGACCCAAATAAGATTTACGAAATGGTATCAGCAGTAGTAGATGCTGTTGAAAAGCCGGTTACGGTTAAAATGCGCATGGGTTGGGATGAGGATCATATATTCGCCATCCAGAATGCTCAAGCGGTAGAGCGTGCGGGTGGAAAGGCAGTAGCTCTTCACGGCCGTACGCGTGTACAGATGTACGAAGGAACAGCAAACTGGGACATCATTCGTGACGTGAAGCAGGCTGTGAATATTCCTGTAATCGGCAACGGAGATGTCCAGACTCCTCAGGATGCCAAGAGAATGCTTGATGAGACAGGTGTAGACGGAGTTATGATCGGACGTGCTGCTCTCGGGAACCCGTGGATGATCTACCGTAGTGTAAAATATCTTGAAACAGGCGAATTAATGGATGAACCGAATGCACGCGAAAAAATCGATGTCAGCATCCTTCACCTTGACCGCCTGATCGCTTTGAAAAACGAACATATTGCCGTACGCGAAATGCGCAAGCATGCTGCATGGTACCTGAAGGGAATTCGCGGCAGCGGTACAGTCCGTAACGCAATTAACGAGTGCTCTACAAGAGATCAGTATGTCAGTTTGCTGACAAACTTTGCGGATGAAGTAGAAGCGAAAGAGCAAGAAGTGCACCAGGTTGGATAAAAATTGACATTAACCGTCACTTTTCCTATAATACCTTTATCCTTAAAAGTAACTGCCAGTAGTCAAACTGGCAGTTTTTATTCTATTTAGGTATGAAAAACAGATTTTTAATGTCTGAATACGTATGATTGTGTAAAATAATAAAAGTATCCACCAAACATAATCAGGATTACATAATAAATCTATTATATATATTGGAGTGAAAGCGATATGAGTCATGAAGAATTGAATGACCAGCTCAGAGTCAGAAGAGACAAAATGAGTTCATTGCGTGAAAAGGGTATGGATCCTTTCGGTAAAAGATTTGAGCGCACCCACCTTACGGATGAGTTGGTTAGCGAATACGGTGAATTGGAAAAAGAAGAGATTGAAACAAAGAATGTATCAGTCAAGATAGCTGGACGGATCATGACAAAGCGTGGAAAAGGAAAAGCAGGCTTCGCACATATCCAGGACCTAAATGGACAAATCCAGATTTATGTTCGCCAGGATGCAGTAGGTGAAGAACAATATGAAGTATTTGATTCTGCTGACCTCGGTGACATTATCGGCATAGAAGGAACGCTCTTCAAAACAAAAGTTGGCGAGCTTTCAATCAAAGCACAAAACTTTGTGTTCTTGACGAAGGCGCTTCGCCCGCTGCCTGAAAAGTTCCACGGACTGAAGGATGTCGAGCAGCGCTACCGTCAGCGTTATCTTGACCTGATTACCAGCAATGATAGTAAAACGACCTTCATCAACCGCAGCCGCATCATTCAGTCAATGCGCCGCTATCTAGATGAGCAGGGATATCTTGAAGTAGAAACACCATTAATGCATTCCATTGCCGGCGGAGCTTCGGCACGTCCTTTCATTACGCATCATAACACGCTTGATATGCAGCTATATATGCGAATCGCAATCGAGCTTCACTTGAAGCGTCTGATTGTCGGCGGCCTTGAAAAAGTATACGAAATCGGCCGTGTATTCCGTAACGAAGGTGTCTCGACTAGACATAACCCGGAATTCACTATGCTTGAGCTTTATGAAGCGTATGCTGACTGGAGAGACATCATGTCCCTTACTGAGAACATGGTAGCGTATATCGCCCAGGATGTTCTTGGAACAACAACCATTCAGTATGGCGAGTACGAAATCGATCTTAAGCCAGAGTGGAAGAGGGTTCACATGGTAGATGCAATCAAAGAACATACAGGAGTGGACTTCTGGCCGCAAATGAGCACAGAAGAAGCTCGTGCGTTTGCGAAAGAGCACGGAGTGGATATCACTGAGCATATGCAGTATGGCCACATCGTCAATGAATTCTTTGAGCAGAAAGTAGAAGAGCATCTGATTCAGCCAACATTCATTTACGGGCATCCGGTTGATATTTCTCCTTTGGCTAAAAAGAATGACGAAGATTCACGCTTCACGGACCGCTTCGAATTGTTCATCGTTGCAAGGGAACATGCGAATGCATTTACCGAGCTTAATGATCCGATTGACCAAAGAGAGCGTTTTGAAGCTCAGCTAAAAGAAAAAGAACAAGGAAATGACGAAGCGCACGAAATGGATGATGATTTCATCGAAGCTTTGGAATATGGAATGCCTCCAACAGGCGGACTCGGAATCGGGATCGATCGATTGGTCATGCTGCTGACGAATTCACCATCCATCAGGGACGTGCTTTTATTCCCATTGATGCGTCACCGTTAATAGTAATAGAAGAAAGGCAAAACGACAGAGGTCGTTTTGCCTTTTATTATATTTACTGTACTGTTTAGATATCATATGTAAGTGTGTAGTCTCTCCTCGTTAAAAGAAACATTTATACAGAGATATTTGCCCACATAAATATGAATTATCTTTCTTTTAATTTCGCGAATAAAAATAGCAAAAAGATATTGCTATTGCAGATTAAAGGTGCTATATTTATATCTGTTGCTACGAGCTACTCAGTTAGCAACAAAGAAAATGAAAAAACTTATTGACATCGGGTTATCAACCTGATAATATATAAGAGTTGCTTCTAACGGAGCGGCAAAATAATTGTTCTTTGAAAACTAAACAAACAAGCGTCAACAAACAATATTTATAGTGACTTCTATTATATAGATGATCACTAGCCAACGTTTTAAATTATGAGCTAAACTCATACTCTTTCTTGGAGAGTTTGATCCTGGCTCAGGACGAACGCTGGCGGCGTGCCTAATACATGCAAGTCGAGCGGATCTTCATTAGCTTGCTTTTGAGGATCAGCGGCGGACGGGTGAGTAACACGTGGGCAACCTGCCTGTAAGACTGGGATAACTTCGGGAAACCGGAGCTAATACCGGATAATCCTTTCCCTCTCATGAGGGAAAGCTGAAAGACTACCGGCTGTCACTTACAGATGGTACGCGGCGCATTAGCTAGTTGGTGAGGTAACGGCTCACCAAGGCAACGATGCGTAGCCGACCTGAGAGGGTGATCACCACACTGGGACTGAGACACGGTACCAGACTCCTACGGGAGGCAGCAGTAGGGAATCTTCCGCAATGGACGAAAGTCTGACGGAGCAACGCCGCGTGAACGATGAAGGCTTTCGGGTCGTAAAGTTCTGTTGTCAGGGAAGAACAAGTATCGGAGTAACTGCCGGTACCTTGACGGTACCTGACCAGAAAGCCACGGCTAACTACGTGCCAGCAGCCGCGGTAATACGTAGGTGGCAAGCGTTGTCCGGAATTATTGGGCGTAAAGCGCGCGCAGGCGGTTCCTTAAGTCTGATGTGAAAGCCCCCGGCTCAACCGGGGAGGGTCATTGGAAACTGGGGAACTTGAGTGCAGAAGAGGAGAGCGGAATTCCACGTGTAGCGGTGAAATGCGTAGAGATGTGGAGGAACACCAGTGGCGAAGGCGGCTCTCTGGTCTGTAACTGACGCTGAGGCGCGAAAGCGTGGGGAGCGAACAGGATTAGATACCCTGGTAGTCCACGCCGTAAACGATGAGTGCTAAGTGTTAGAGGGTTTCCGCCCTTTAGTGCTGCAGCAAACGCATTAAGCACTCCGCCTGGGGAGTACGGCCGCAAGGCTGAAACTCAAAGGAATTGACGGGGTACACAAGCGGTGGAGCATGTGGTTTAATTCGAAGCAACGCGAAGAACCTTACCAGGTCTTGACATCCTCTTGATTTCCCTAGAGATAGGGCGTTCCCCTTCGGGGGACAGAGTGACAGGTGGTGCATGGTTGTCGTCAGCTCGTGTCGTGAGATGTTGGGTTAAGTCCCGCAACGAGCGCAACCCTTGATCTTAGTTGCCAGCATTCAGTTGGGCACTCTAAGGTGACTGCCGGTGACAAACCGGAGGAAGGTGGGGATGACGTCAAATCATCATGCCCCTTATGACCTGGGCTACACACGTGCTACAATGGATGGAACAAAGGGTCGCGAAGCCGCGAGGTCGAGCCAATCCCATAAATCCATTCTCAGTTCGGATTGCAGGCTGCAACTCGCCTGCATGAAGCCGGAATCGCTAGTAATCGCGGATCAGCATGCCGCGGTGAATACGTTCCCGGGCCTTGTACACACCGCCCGTCACACCACGAGAGTTTGTAACACCCGAAGTCGGTGGGGTAACCTTTATGGAGCCAGCCGCCTAAGGTGGGACAGATGATTGGGGTGAAGTCGTAACAAGGTAGCCGTATCGGAAGGTGCGGCTGGATCACCTCCTTTCTAAGGATATTGCCGTAAAGGCAATCGGAATGCGAACCTTCTGGTTCGTACTGTGGATGTAATCCACATAGTTGACCGCTTGTTTGTTTAGTTTTGAGGGCAATTGCCTCAAGACTTTTTTGTTCCTTGAAAACTAGATAATCGTAAGTAAGAAGAACCAAGAAAAAACCGAGTGATCGCCATTTTAGTTTTTCTCTCTATATAATAGAGAAATGACCTTTTAGGTTAAGTTAGAAAGGGCGCACGGTGGATGCCTTGGCACTAGGAGCCGATGAAGGACGGGACTAACACCGATATGCTTCGGGGAGCTGTAAGCAAGCTTTGATCCGGAGATTTCCGAATGGGGAAACCCACTGTTCGTAATGGAACAGTATCTTTACCTGAATACATAGGGTATTGAAGGCAGACCCGGGGAACTGAAACATCTAAGTACCCGGAGGAAGAGAAAGCAAACGCGATTCCCTGAGTAGCGGCGAGCGAAACGGGACATAGCCCAAACCAAGAGGCTTGCCTCTTGGGGTTGTAGGACACTCAACATGGAGTTACAAAGGAACGGGGTAGATGAAGTGGTCTGGAAAGGCCCGTCAGAGAAGGTAAAAACCCTGTAGTTGAAACTTCGTTCCCTCCTGAGTGGATCCTGAGTACGGCGGGACACGAGAAATCCCGTCGGAAGCTGGGAGGACCATCTCCCAAGGCTAAATACTCCCTAGTGACCGATAGTGAACCAGTACCGTGAGGGAAAGGTGAAAAGCACCCCGGAAGGGGAGTGAAATAGATCCTGAAACCGTGTGCCTACAAGTAGTCAGAGCCCGTTCATGGGTGATGGCGTGCCTTTGTAGAATGAACCGGCGAGTTACGATTACATGCAAGGTTAAGTTGAGAAGACGGAGCCGCAGCGAAAGCGAGTCTGAATAGGGCGAGTTAGTATGTGGTCGTAGACCCGAAACCAGGTGATCTACCCATGTCCAGGGTGAAGGTTGGGTAACACCAACTGGAGGCTTCGAACCCACGCACGTTGAAAAGTGCGGGGATGAGGTGTGGGTAGCGGAGAAATTCCAATCGAACTTGGAGATAGCTGGTTCTCTCCGAAATAGCTTTAGGGCTAGCCTCACGTTGTAAGAGTCTTGGAGGTAGAGCACTGTTTGGACTAGGGGCCCTCATCGGGTTACCGAATTCAGACAAACTCCGAATGCCAAAGACTTATCCGTGGGAGTCAGACTGCGAGTGATAAGATCCGTAGTCAAAAGGGAAACAGCCCAGACCACCAGCTAAGGTCCCAAAGTATACGTTAAGTGGAAAAGGATGTGGAGTTGCTTAGACAACCAGGATGTTGGCTTAGAAGCAGCCACCATTTAAAGAGTGCGTAATAGCTCACTGGTCGAGTGACTCTGCGCCGAAAATGTACCGGGGCTAAACGTATCACCGAAGCTGTGGATTGACATCTTAGATGTCAGTGGTAGGAGAGCGTTCTAAGGGCGTTGAAGTCAGACCGTAAGGACTGGTGGAGCGCTTAGAAGTGAGAATGCCGGTATGAGTAGCGAAAGATGGGTGAGAATCCCATCCACCGAATGCCCAAGGTTTCCTGAGGAAGGCTCGTCCTCTCAGGGTTAGTCGGGACCTAAGCCGAGTAGAAAGGCGTAGGCGATGGACAACAGGTTGATATTCCTGTACCACCTCTTTATCGTTTGAGCAATGGGGGGACGCAGTAGGATAGGGTAAGCGCGCTGTTGGATATGCGCGTCTAAGCAGTAAGGCTGCAAGTGAGGCAAATCCCGCTTGCGTGAAGGCTGAGCTGTGACAGCGAGGGAAATATAGTACCGAAGTTCCTGATTTCACACTGCCAAGAAAAGCCTCTAGCGAGATAAAAGGTGCCCGTACCGCAAACCGACACAGGTAGGCGAGGAGAGAATCCTAAGGTGAGCGAGAGAACTCTCGTTAAGGAACTCGGCAAAATGACCCCGTAACTTCGGGAGAAGGGGTGCTCATTTGGGTGAATAGCCTAGATGAGCCGCAGTGAATAAGTACCAGGCGACTGTTTAGCAAAAACACAGGTCTCTGCGAAGCCGCAAGGCGAAGTATAGGGGCTGACGCCTGCCCGGTGCTGGAAGGTTAAGAGGAGGGGTTAGCTCACGCGAAGCTCTGAATCGAAGCCCCAGTAAACGGCGGTAGTAACTATAACGGTCCTAAGGTAGCGAAATTCCTTGTCGGGTAAGTTCCGACCCGCACGAAAGGCGTAACGATCTGGGCACTGTCTCAACGAGAGACTCGGTGAAATTATAGTACCTGTGAAGATGCAGGTTACCCGCGACAGGACGGAAAGACCCCGTGGAGCTTTACTGTAGCCTGATATTGAATTTTGGTACAGCTTGTACAGGATAGGTAGGAGCCTGAGAAACCGGAGCGCCAGCTTCGGTGGAGGCGCTGGTGGGATACTACCCTGGCTGTATTGAAATTCTAACCCACGCCCCTGATCGGGGCGGGAGACAGTGTCAGGTGGGCAGTTTGACTGGGGCGGTCGCCTCCTAAAGAGTAACGGAGGCGCCCAAAGGTTCCCTCAGAATGGTTGGAAATCATTCGCAGAGTGTAAAGGCACAAGGGAGCTTGACTGCGAGACCTACAAGTCGAGCAGGGACGAAAGTCGGGCTTAGTGATCCGGTGGTTCCGCATGGAAGAGTATCGCTCAACGGATAAAAGCTACCCCGGGGATAACAGGCTTATCTCCCCCAAGAGTCCACATCGACGGGGAGGTTTGGCACCTCGATGTCGGCTCATCGCATCCTGGGGCTGTAGTCGGTCCCAAGGGTTGGGCTGTTCGCCCATTAAAGCGGTACGCGAGCTGGGTTCAGAACGTCGTGAGACAGTTCGGTCCCTATCCGTCGTGGGCGCAGGAAATTTGAGAGGAGCTGTCCTTAGTACGAGAGGACCGGGATGGACGCACCGCTGGTGTACCAGTTGTCTTGCCAAAGGCATCGCTGGGTAGCTATGTGCGGACGGGATAAGTGCTGAAAGCATCTAAGCATGAAGCCCCCTCAAGATGAGATTTCCCATAGCGCAAGCTAGTAAGAACCCTGAAAGATGATCAGGTTGATAGGTCAGAGGTGGAAGCGCGGTGACGTGTGGAGCTGACTGATACTAATCGTTCGAGGACTTAACCAAATTAGATGACTCGTTTTTCTTGAATTCTTCTTACACATTATCTAGTTTTGAGGGAATAAAACCTCAAACCAAATAGTCTGGTGGCGATAGCGAGAAGGTCACACCCGTTCCCATACCGAACACGGAAGTTAAGCTTCTCAGCGCCGATGGTAGTTGGGGGTTTCCCCCTGTGAGAGTAGGACGCCGCCGGGCATATATTATGGAGGATTAGCTCAGCTGGGAGAGCATCTGCCTTACAAGCAGAGGGTCGGCGGTTCGATCCCGTCATCCTCCACCAATATTTTTTCGTTCTAGCGAAAATAATCTTCATTATAAATGCCGGTGTAGCTCAATTGGTAGAGCAACTGACTTGTAATCAGTAGGTTGGGGGTTCAAGTCCTCTTGCCGGCACCATCTTTCTCATTTCCCTGAATAGACTTCAGTGGAAAGATGCGAGAAAGACCGAAGGTCTTTTGAGTATGAAATGTACGAGCCATTAGCTCAGTCGGTAGAGCATCTGACTTTTAATCAGAGGGTCGAAGGTTCGAGTCCTTCATGGCTCACCAAGTTTTTTTTCGCACAAGCGAAAATTTATTATTTCATATGCGGGTGTGGCGGAATTGGCAGACGCACCAGACTTAGGATCTGGCGCCGCAAGGCGTGGGGGTTCGACTCCCTTCACCCGCACCATTTTTTGACTGTCAAAATAAAATTCCATAAATGCGGAAGTAGTTCAGTGGTAGAATACAACCTTGCCAAGGTTGGGGTCGCGGGTTCGAATCCCGTCTTCCGCTCCATTTCTTAGCCGGGGTGGCGGAACTGGCAGACGCACAGGACTTAAAATCCTGCGGTAGGTGACTACCGTACCGGTTCGATTCCGGTCCTCGGCACCAAGTTAGCTAAATTATTAAATATGCGCCCGTAGCTCAATTGGATAGAGCGTCTGACTACGGATCAGAAGGTTATGGGTTCGACTCCTTTCGGGCGCGCCATTATTTTTTCTCATATAACGGGGAGTAGCTCAGCTTGGTAGAGCACTTGGTTTGGGACCAAGGGGTCGCAGGTTCGAATCCTGTCTTCCCGACCATCTTCATTTCATATGGGGCCTTAGCTCAGCTGGGAGAGCGCCTGCCTTGCACGCAGGAGGTCAGCGGTTCGATCCCGCTAGGCTCCACCAAAAAAACATTTGACCATTTAAACCATACGTGTTAGTATATTAAAGCTGACGTGATGAACTGGTCGGTGAAATTGTTCTTTGAAAACTAAACAAACAAGCGTCAACAAACAATATTTATAGTGACTTCTATTATATAGATGATCACTAGCCAACGTTTTAAATTATGAGCTAAACTCATACTCTTTCTTGGAGAGTTTGATCCTGGCTCAGGACGAACGCTGGCGGCGTGCCTAATACATGCAAGTCGAGCGGATCTTCATTAGCTTGCTTTTGAAGATCAGCGGCGGACGGGTGAGTAACACGTGGGCAACCTGCCTGTAAGACTGGGATAACTTCGGGAAACCGGAGCTAATACCGGATAATCCTTTCCCTCTCATGAGGGAAAGCTGAAAGACTACGGCTGTCACTTACAGATGGTACGCGGCGCATTAGCTAGTTGGTGAGGTAACGGCTCACCAAGGCAACGATGCGTAGCCGACCTGAGAGGGTGATCACCACACTGGGACTGAGACACACCAGACTCCTACGGGAGGCAGCAGTAGGGAATCTTCCGCAATGGACGAAAGTCTGACGGAGCAACGCCGCGTGAACGATGAAGGCTTTCGGGTCGTAAAGTTCTGTTGTCAGGGAAGAACAAGTATCGGAGTAACTGCCGGTACCTTGACGGTACCTGACCAGAAAGCCACGGCTAACTACGTGCCAGCAGCCGCGGTAATACGTAGGTGGCAAGCGTTGTCCGGAATTATTGGGCGTAAAGCGCGCGCAGGCGGTTCCTTAAGTCTGATGTGAAAGCCCCCGGCTCAACCGGGGAGGGTCATTGGAAACTGGGGAACTTGAGTGCAGAAGAGGAGAGCGGAATTCCACGTGTAGCGGTGAAATGCGTAGAGATGTGGAGGAACACCAGTGGCGAAGGCGGCTCTCTGGTCTGTAACTGACGCTGAGGCGCGAAAGCGTGGGGAGCGAACAGGATTAGATACCCTGGTAGTCCACGCCGTAAACGATGAGTGCTAAGTGTTAGAGGGTTTCCGCCCTTTAGTGCTGCAGCAAACGCATTAAGCACTCCGCCTGGGGAGTACGGTACCAAGGCTGAAACTCAAAGGAATTGACGAAGGGCCACACAAGCGGTGGAGCATGTGGTTTAATTCGAAGCAACGCGAAGAACCTTACCAGGTCTTGACATCCTCTTGATTTCCCTAGAGATAGGGCGTTCCCCTTCGGGGGACAGAGTGACAGGTGGTGCATGGTTGTCGTCAGCTCGTGTCGTGAGATGTTGGGTTAAGTCCCGCAACGAGCGCAACCCTTGATCTTAGTTGCCAGCATTCAGTTGGGCACTCTAAGGTGACTGCCGGTGACAAACCGGAGGAAGGTGGGGATGACGTCAAATCATCATGCCCCTTATGACCTGGGCTACACACGTGCTACAATGGATGGAACAAAGGGTCGCGAAGCCGCGAGGTCGAGCCAATCCCATAAATCCATTCTCAGTTCGGATTGCAGGCTGCAACTCGCCTGCATGAAGCCGGAATCGCTAGTAATCGCGGATCAGCATGCCGCGGTGAATACGTTCCCGGGCCTTGTACACACCGCCCGTCACACCACGAGAGTTTGTAACACCCGAAGTCGGTGGGGTAACCTTTATGGAGCCAGCCGCCTAAGGTGGGACAGATGATTGGGGTGAAGTCGTAACAAGGTAGCCGTATCGGAAGGTGCGGCTGGATCACCTCCTTTCTAAGGATATTGCCGTAAAGGCAATCGGAATGCGAACCTTCTGGTTCGTACTGTGGATGTAATCCACATAGTTGACCGCTTGTTTGTTTAGTTTTGAGGGAGCAATTGCCTCAAGACTTTTTTGTTCCTTGAAAACTAGATAATCGTAAGTAAGAAGAACCAAGAAAAAACCGAGTGATCGCCATTTTAGTTTTTCTCTCTATATAATAGAGAAATGACCTTTTAGGTTAAGTTAGAAAGGGCGCACGGTGGATGCCTTGGCACTAGGAGCCGATGAAGGACGGGACTAACACCGATATGCTTCGGGGAGCTGTAAGCAAGCTTTGATCCGGAGATTTCCGAATGGGGAAACCCACTGTTCGTAATGGAACAGTATCTTTACCTGAATACATAGGGTATTGAAGGCAGACCCGGGGAACTGAAACATCTAAGTACCCGGAGGAAGAGAAAGCAAACGCGATTCCCTGAGTAGCGGCGAGCGAAACGGGACATAGCCCAAACCAAGAGGCTTGCCTCTTGGGGTTGTAGGACACTCAACATGGAGTTACAAAGGAACGGGGTAGATGAAGTGGTCTGGAAAGGCCGTCAGAGAAGGTAAAAACCCTGTAGTTGAAACTTCGTTCCCTCCTGAGTGGATCCTGAGTACGGCGGGACACGAGAAATCCCGTCGGAAGCTGGGAGGACCATCTCCCAAGGCTAAATACTCCCTAGTGACCGATAGTGAACCAGTACCGTGAGGGAAAGGTGAAAAGCACCCCGGAAGGGGAGTGAAATAGATCCTGAAACCGTGTGCCTACAAGTAGTCAGAGCCCGTTCATGGGTGATGGCGTGCCTTTTGTAGAATGAACCGGCGAGTTACGATTACATGCAAGGTTAAGTTGAGAAGACGGAGCCGCAGCGAAAGCGAGTCTGAATAGGGCGAGTTAGTATGTGGTCGTAGACCCGAAACCAGGTGATCTACCCATGTCCAGGGTGAAGGTTGGGTAACACCAACTGGAGGCTTCGAACCCACGCACGTTGAAAAGTGCGGGGATGAGGTGTGGGTAGCGGAGAAATTCCAATCGAACTTGGAGATAGCTGGTTCTCTCCGAAATAGCTTTAGGGCTAGCCTCACGTTGTAAGAGTCTTGGAGGTAGAGCACTGTTTGGACTAGGGGCCCTCATCGGGTTACCGAATTCAGACAAACTCCGAATGCCAAAGACTTATCCGTGGGAGTCAGACTGCGAGTGATAAGATCCGTAGTCAAAAGGGAAACAGCCCAGACCACCAGCTAAGGTCCCAAAGTATACGTTAAGTGGAAAAGGATGTGGAGTTGCTTAGACAACCAGGATGTTGGCTTAGAAGCAGCCACCATTTAAAGAGTGCGTAATAGCTCACTGGTCGAGTGACTCTGCGCCGAAAATGTACCGGGGCTAAACGTATCACCGAAGCTGTGGATTGACATCTTAGATGTCAGTGGTAGGAGAGCGTTCTAAGGGCGTTGAAGTCAGACCGTAAGGACTGGTGGAGCGCTTAGAAGTGAGAATGCCGGTATGAGTAGCGAAAGATGGGTGAGAATCCCATCCACCGAATGCCCAAGGTTTCCTGAGGAAGGCTCGTCCTCTCAGGGTTAGTCGGGACCTAAGCCGAGTAGAAAGGCGTAGGCGATGGACAACAGGTTGATATTCCTGTACCACCTCTTTATCGTTTGAGCAATGGGGGGACGCAGTAGGATAGGGTAAGCGCGCTGTTGGATATGCGCGTCTAAGCAGTAAGGCTGCAAGTGAGGCAAATCCCGCTTGCGTGAAGGCTGAGCTGTGACAGCGAGGGAAATATAGTACCGAAGTTCCTGATTTCACACTGCCAAGAAAAGCCTCTAGCGAGATAAAAGGTGCCCGTACCGCAAACCGACACAGGTAGGCGAGGAGAGAATCCTAAGGTGAGCGAGAGAACTCTCGTTAAGGAACTCGGCAAAATGACCCCGTAACTTCGGGAGAAGGGGTGCTCATTTGGGTGAATAGCCTAGATGAGCCGCAGTGAATAAGTACCAGGCGACTGTTTAGCAAAAACACAGGTCTCTGCGAAGCCGCAAGGCGAAGTATAGGGGCTGACGCCTGCCCGGTGCTGGAAGGTTAAGAGGAGGGGTTAGCTCACGCGAAGCTCTGAATCGAAGCCCCAGTAAACGGCGGTAGTAACTATAACGGTCCTAAGGTAGCGAAATTCCTTGTCGGGTAAGTTCCGACCCGCACGAAAGGCGTAACGATCTGGGCACTGTCTCAACGAGAGACTCGGTGAAATTATAGTACCTGTGAAGATGCAGGTTACCCGCGACAGGACGGAAAGACCCCGTGGAGCTTTACTGTAGCCTGATATTGAATTTTGGTACAGCTTGTACAGGATAGGTAGGAGCCTGAGAAACCGGAGCGCCAGCTTCGGTGGAGGCGCTGGTGGGATACTACCCTGGCTGTATTGAAATTCTAACCCACGCCCCTGATCGGGGCGGGAGACAGTGTCAGGTGGGCAGTTTGACTGGGGCGGTCGCCTCCTAAAGAGTAACGGAGGCGCCCAAAGGTTCCCTCAGAATGGTTGGAAATCATTCGCAGAGTGTAAAGGCACAAGGGAGCTTGACTGCGAGACCTACAAGTCGAGCAGGGACGAAAGTCGGGCTTAGTGATCCGGTGGTTCCGCATGGAAGAGTATCGCTCAACGGATAAAAGCTACCCCGGGGATAACAGGCTTATCTCCCCCAAGAGTCCACATCGACGGGGAGGTTTGGCACCTCGATGTCGGCTCATCGCATCCTGGGGCTGTAGTCGGTCCCAAGGGTTGGGCTGTTCGCCCATTAAAGCGGTACGCGAGCTGGGTTCAGAACGTCGTGAGACAGTTCGGTCCCTATCCGTCGTGGGCGCAGGAAATTTGAGAGGAGCTGTCCTTAGTACGAGAGGACCGGGATGGACGCACCGCTGGTGTACCAGTTGTCTTGCCAAAGGCATCGCTGGGTAGCTATGTGCGGACGGGATAAGTGCTGAAAGCATCTAAGCATGAAGCCCCCTCAAGATGAGATTTCCCATAGCGCAAGCTAGTAAGAACCCTGAAAGATGATCAGGTTGATAGGTCAGAGGTGGAAGCGCGGTGACGTGTGGAGCTGACTGATACTAATCGTTCGAGGACTTAACCAAATTAGATGACTCGTTTTTCTTGAATTCTTCTTACACATTATCTAGTTTTGAGGGAATAAAACCTCAAACCAAATAGTCTGGTGGCGATAGCGAGAAGGTCACACCCGTTCCCATACCGAACACGGAAGTTAAGCTTCTCAGCGCCGATGGTAGTTGGGGGTTTCCCCCTGTGAGAGTAGGACGCCGCCGGGCACACGAAACAACAGCTGTAATGGCTGTTGTTTTTTTTGTATGCAGAAATACTTTAGTTATAATGGAATCGAAAATAAGATGTAATGTTTGAGAAGAGGCATGGCAACTTCAGACAAGTTTAGATAACAAGAACGAAAGCTGTCGGAAGAAGGAGCAACTTTGGCCAGGTTTCCAGGAAAAAAATCAAAAAGCTGTCACAAGAAGAGTCAACATCGGACAGGTTCAGAGGAAAAGCACAAAAAGCTGTCCCAACCTACTACAACTTCAAACACGTTTGGAGCAACATAAAAGCTGTCAGAACTAAAACCCGCTTCCAACACAAAAAGACGAAATGACTTTAAAATTGTCAAATAATCACCTAGCAAACAATCATTATCTATCCATAGTCATAATACAATTAATCCCATGCCTCTATAGTTTCAGAAGGATAAATGAATCTTTTGTTGAATAATAAAATCATAAGCACATAAGCACCCGTCACTCCAATAATAGAAAGATCCTTCATTAAATAATTATCAATGATAATAGGAGGAATCCATGATAAGACTATTGAATTATTGGTCATTCATTTTATCGACTATCTGGGTTTTACTATTTTACCTATTTTCCTTTACAGGGCCAATTGATTACACCATCTTTGGAACACACCCACACGTCCTGCTTTTAGGTGCGACTTTAATGACTTTATGTATTGGGTTCATCGGGCTTTCAGGTATGAAAGACTGGAAGAGCATAGCCAGGAGCTTTTCAACAGTCTTCCTGACTATGGGGCTATCAGCGCTATTAGTCTTCATTATTTTCTTTGGTAAATTAGCAATTTAGTCGATACAGGCACAGGTGAGAATCTCAGACAATAAAATATAACAGCCTTCTCATTGATGAAAAATAGAAATTTTCCTTTTACTATTTTTCCGTGCAAATACACATTAACGCTGTACCATTCTTTCGCTCCGCCAGCTGCACTCCGAAGCTGTTCCTGATCATAAAATTTCTTGGATGTTTCCTGATATAAGTTTCCATTCGCCTTAAAATGGGTATAATAGCCAACAATCCCCTTATTAACATCTTTTGGCATACATAATTTTTGGAGAAGTGAATTCGGGATGCATTCATTGCATCGGAAAAATTTTTTTTGTATAATTAACGTCAAATATAGTCAAAGTCAGATTGGGGGAGGTTTAGTGAGGAATATATCGGACATCATAGAACATTACCTCAAGCAGGTTTTAGAAATGAGCGATAAAGACATCGTTGAAATCAAACGAAGTGAAATCGCCGATAAATTTCAGTGCGTGCCGTCCCAGATCAATTATGTCATCAATACAAGGTTCACGATTGAACGGGGCTATCTTGTTGAGAGTAAACGGGGTGGCGGCGGCTACATCCGGATCATCAAAGTCCAGGCTTATGATCATGCACATTTGATTGATGATTTACTGTCTTTGATTCAAGTACGTATTTCGCAAAGCAGCGCTGAGCATGTCATCTTCCGTCTTGTAGAGGAAGATGTAGTGACTGACCGTGAAGCAAAAATTATGCTGAGTGTGCTCGACAGGTCCGTCCTGTATATAGAGCTGCCACAGCGTGATGAGCTGCGTGCGAGAATGTTGAAAGCAATGCTGATGGCATTGAAGTATAAATAATATCAAAGCAGATAAAGAGGTGAGGGCATGATCTGCCAAGAGTGTAATCAAAGGCCGGCAACGCTGCACTTCACGAATTATTCAAATGGTGAAAAAACGGAATTGCACTTGTGTGAAATATGCGCACAAGAAAAAGGCGAATTGTTTATGATGAACAACGGCCCTGCTTTTTCGATCAATAGCTTACTTGCCGGACTATTAAATATGGAACCTGCTTTTCCGGAACAGAAAAAAGAGTTTGAAACGGAGCAAGTGGCCCAGTGCCCGCAATGTTCGATGACGTTTCCACAGTTTGTAAAAGTAGGCCGGTTTGGATGTGCGACTTGCTATGATGCTTTTCGCGAACAGCTGACCCCGATTGTAAGGAGGCTCCATAGTGGTAATTCCATGCATAATGGAAAGATTCCTAGAAGAGTCGGCGGGGACCTTCATGTAAGGAAGACAATCGATCATCTTAAGCAAACTCTGAAAAGCCTGATTTCTGCAGAGGAATTTGAGAAAGCTGCTGAGACAAGAGACCAGATCAGGGAACTTGAAAGAAAATTGTCAGCAGGTCAAGAGGGAGGGGAGTAGCCTTGTCATTGGAGAAGTTTATCAATCAGGCTGTCAGCTCCTGGATGAGTGATGATGGACCAGATTCAGATATCGTCCTTAGCTCTCGCATCCGTTTTGCAAGGAATCTTGATGAATATAACTTTCCGACGCTGTACACCAATGGAGAGGCAAAAGCAGTGGTAAGTACGATCATGGAACGTGCCAGTAATACATCAGTAGCTACCTTCGGTCAGTTGGAAATGATCAATATGGATGAAATTCCCCCTTTGCAGAAAAGGGTGTTAGTCGAGAAGCATTTGATCAGTCCGAATCTGGCAGAAAACTCCGTACATGGTGCTGTCTTACTATCTGAAAATGAAGAAGTGAGCATCATGATCAATGAGGAAGACCATGTCAGGATTCAGTGTTTATTACCGGGCTTCCAGCTTAGTGAGGCTCTAAGGGCTGCCAATCAGATTGATGACTGGCTAGAGGATTATGTCAATTATGCGTTTGATGAAAAATTCGGCTATTTGACTAGCTGCCCTTACTAACGTAGGGACCGGCCTTAGGGCATCGGTGATGATGCATCTGCCTGGTCTTGTTTTAACACAGCAAATGAACAGGATTGTCCCTGCGATTAACCAGCTTGGTTTGGTGGTAAGAGGTATTTACGGCGAGGGCAGTGAAGCGCTCGGCAATATTTTTCAAATCTCGAACCAAATTACGCTTGGAAAATCGGAAGAAGACATCGTAGACGATTTAAAAAGTGTCGTAAGCCAGATTATATCTCAGGAAAGGTCAGCGCGGGAAGCATTAGCGAAGACTTCGAACATACAATTAGAAGACAGAGTGTTTCGATCATATGGGACACTTGCCAATAGCAGAATCATCGAAACGAAGGAAGCCGCCCGTTGCCTTTCTGATTTAAGGCTTGGAATAGATATGGGCTTTATAAAAAATATTTCCAAATCGATTTTGAATGAATTGATGATATTAACTCAGCCTGGGTTTTTGCAGCAATATGCGGGAGGACCATTAAGACCGAATGAACGGGATATCCGCAGAGCTGCTTTAATAAGAGAACGATTGAAAATGGAAACAAAAGACGAGTCAGGAGGATGATCTTATGATGTTTGGACGATTTACCGAAAGAGCACAAAAAGTATTGGCACTCGCACAGGAAGAGGCAATCCGCCTTGGACATAACAATATCGGCACAGAACACATCTTGCTTGGCCTTGTGCGTGAGGGAGAGGGAATTGCGGCAAAGGCGCTTTATGGACTTGGCCTTGGAGCGGAGAAAATCCAGAAGGAAGTTGAAAACCTGATTGGCCGCGGCCAGGAAACTTCCCAGACAATCCACTATACGCCAAGAGCTAAAAAGGTTATCGAGCTTTCCATGGATGAGGCAAGGAAGTTGGGCCATTCCTATGTTGGAACTGAACATATCCTTCTCGGATTGATTCGTGAGGGAGAGGGCGTGGCTGCAAGAGTGCTGAACAATCTTGGAGTCAGCCTGAACAAAGCGCGCCAGCAGGTCCTGCAGCTGCTTGGAAGCAATGAAACTTCTGGTCATCAGGGAGGTGGAACGGCAAATGCCAATACTCCTACACTTGATAGCCTTGCAAGAGACTTAACTGCAATCGCCAGGGAAGGCAGCCTGGATCCGGTCATCGGGCGTGCTAAGGAGATCCAGCGTGTCATCGAAGTGTTAAGCCGCCGGACGAAGAATAATCCTGTATTGATCGGTGAGCCTGGTGTCGGTAAAACAGCGATTGCTGAAGGTTTGGCACAGCAAATCGTAAACAATGAAGTGCCTGAGATCCTCCGTGACAAGCGTGTCATGACACTGGACATGGGAACGGTTGTTGCCGGAACAAAGTATCGCGGTGAATTTGAGGACCGCCTGAAAAAGGTCATGGATGAAATTCGCCAGGCCGGAAATATCATTCTCTTCATCGATGAGCTTCATACCCTGATCGGGGCCGGCGGTGCAGAGGGTGCGATTGACGCGTCAAATATCCTGAAGCCTTCATTGGCTCGTGGTGAACTTCAATGTATCGGTGCGACAACACTTGATGAGTACCGTAAATACATCGAAAAAGATGCTGCGCTAGAGCGACGTTTCCAGCCGATTACCGTGGATGAGCCAACTGCGGAAGAATCAGTGCAAATTTTGAAGGGGCTTCGTGACCGCTATGAAGCACACCACAGAGTATCGATTACGGATGAGGCAATTGAAGCGGCGGTAAAATTATCTGACCGCTACATCTCTGACCGTTTCCTTCCGGATAAAGCGATTGACTTAATTGATGAAGCTGGTTCGAAGGTTCGCCTGCGCTCTTATACCACACCGCCTAACCTTAAGGAGCTTGAGGTGAAGCTGGAGGAAGTGCGCAAGGAGAAGGATGCTTCTGTACAAAGCCAGGAGTTTGAGAAGGCTGCTTCCTTAAGGGATACAGAACAGCGTCTTCGTGAACAGCTAGAAAATACGAAGAAAACATGGAAAGAAAAGCAGGGCAAGGAAAACAGTGAAGTGACAGTGGAAGACATCGCGCATGTGGTGTCCAGCTGGACGAATATCCCTGTTTCTAAGCTGGCGCAAACCGAAACAGATAAACTGCTGAACCTTGAGGAAATCCTTCACTCTCGTGTCATTGGCCAGGATGAAGCGGTTAAGGCAGTTTCCAAGGCGGTAAGACGTGCACGTGCAGGCTTGAAGGATCCAAAACGTCCAATTGGTTCATTCATCTTCCTTGGACCAACAGGTGTTGGTAAAACAGAATTGGCAAGAGCGTTGGCAGAGTCCATGTTTGGAGATGAAGACGCGATGATCCGTGTCGATATGTCCGAGTACATGGAAAAGCATTCAACATCACGTCTTGTCGGTTCACCTCCAGGCTATGTCGGATATGATGAAGGCGGCCAGCTGACTGAGAAGGTTCGCAGAAAGCCATATTCCGTCATCCTGCTCGACGAAATCGAAAAAGCACACCCAGATGTATTCAACATCTTGCTGCAGGTACTCGAGGATGGCAGCTTGACTGACTCCAAGGGCCGGACAGTCGATTTCCGCAATACAATCATGATCCTGACATCCAATGTCGGAGCTGAAGCGTTGAAGCGGAATAAATATGTTGGTTTCAATATCCAGGATGGAGAACAGGATTACAAAGATATGAAGGGTAAAGTGATGGAAGAGCTGAAAAAGGCATTCCGTCCTGAATTCCTCAACCGTATCGATGAGATCATCGTCTTCCATGCTCTAGAAAAGCCACATCTGAAAGAAATCGTGACATTGATGTCCGATCAGCTTGTGAAGCGCTTGAAAGAACAGGAAATCACTTTAGAGCTGACAGAAACGGCGAAAGAGAAAATTTCCGAAGAAGGCTACGATCCGGAATACGGAGCACGTCCGTTACGCCGTGCGATCCAAAAGCATATCGAAGACCAACTGTCTGAAGAATTGCTCAGAGGAACGGTCCTTACCGGGCAAAATGTCGTTATTGACGTTGAAAATGGCGAGTTTGTCGTCAAGACTCCAGAAGGATCGACAAAAGTTTAAAATGGCTTGATATGTTATTAAAAGGGGTATACGTACTAAATACGTGTACCCCTTTTTTTCTAATTGAATAAGAAGGTGTAAATTTTTTACACTTGGATTAGTGTCTAGCGCAAGCGCCTACCCCCTCGAGTCGCTTCGGTCCGACCAATGAAGTCAAAGAGCGACTTCACTGGCCGGGCCTCCAGCGCTTGTCGGGGCTGCCCAAGGCGCTTGCGCTTTACTAATTTAACTTTCCTCGTAATCCCCTGAGATTGCACTTGCAAGAAAACAGCTTTCAAAAAAATAGCTGGAATTGTTGCATCTGTATATGAACATAATTTAATTGAAGACGTAAAAGTTTTGGATTCATGACCTCCAATATGCCTTGTTGAAAAAATTACATAGGTGCTTCAGTCGCTATCATTTCTTTTATTACTTGTTTGGCTTTATTATAATGATAATAACTTTTTTTTATTGAGAGGCTAAGAAAATGGCAAAAAGAAAAACGAAATTCATGTGCCAGGAATGCGGCTATGAATCTCCAAAATGGATGGGGAAATGTCCGGGATGCGGGCAGTGGAATAAGATGGTCGAGGAAGTGGAAAGCACTGGCTCGACAAGAAGAGGAGCTTTTGCCAATACAGGGAATACGAGTGTTGCTGCAAAGGCCACTCCCAATCACTAGTATTGAAACAGTCAGCGAGCCGCGGATTACGACAGACTTGAATGAATTGAATCGTGTACTTGGCGGAGGCGTGGTCAGGGGTTCGCTGGTGCTGATTGGCGGAGACCCGGGTATCGGTAAGTCGACTCTATTGCTTCAGGTATCTTACCAGCTGGCAAAAAAGGCACATTCAGTGCTGTATATTTCTGGTGAGGAATCGATGAGGCAGACAAAGTTGCGCGCAGACCGCCTTGGAGTAACCTCGGATAACCTGTTTGTTTATTCGGAAACGAACCTGCAGGAAATCAGCCTGACAATTGAAAATAATAATCCGGATTTTGTAATCGTAGATTCAATCCAGACGATTTTCCACCCGGAAGTGACCTCTGCGCCAGGAAGTGTGTCACAGGTAAGGGAATGTACAGCAGAGCTTATGCGAATTGGGAAGACAAAGGGTATCGCCATTTTTATCGTCGGACATGTCACGAAGGAAGGTTCGATCGCCGGACCAAGACTGCTGGAGCATATGGTCGATACGGTTCTATATTTTGAAGGGGAAAGGCACCATACGTACAGAATCCTTCGGGCTGTCAAAAACCGTTTCGGGTCGACGAATGAAATGGGTATTTTCGAGATGAAGGAAGTGGGCCTTGAAGAAGTGGCGAACCCTTCAGAGATATTTTTAGAGGAAAGATCCCAGGGGGCATCAGGGTCAACAGTTGTGGCCTCGATGGAAGGAACACGCCCGGTATTAGTTGAAATCCAGGCCTTGATTTCGCCAACGAGCTTTGGGAATCCAAGGCGGATGGCTACCGGAATCGACCATAATCGCGTATCGCTGCTGATGGCTGTGCTGGAGAAGCGTGTCGGCTTGCTGTTGGCTAACCAGGATGCTTATTTGAAGGTTGCCGGGGGAGTTAAGCTGGATGAACCGGCTATTGACCTTGCGGTGGCTGTCAGCATTGCTTCGAGCTTCAGGGATAAACCAACCCGCGCTACAGATTGTATCATCGGTGAGGTGGGGCTGACAGGGGAAGTAAGGAGGGTTTCTAGGATTGAGCAGCGTGTGCAGGAAGCGGCGAAGCTTGGTTTTGAAAGAATTATTTTACCGGAGAACAATCTCGGCGGATGGACTCCTCCACGGGGAGTTGAGCTTATCGGGGTATCATCTGTCAGCCATGCACTAAAAGTCACCTTGGGAGGTTGATGGATTGGAACATAAAGAGCTTGAAGAAAAGGAGTTAGGTGAAATCCTTCAATTTATCGCTCCAGGCAAACCTCTAAGGGATGGAATCGATAATGTGCTCAGGGTCAAGACAGGCGGTTTGATTGTGTTTGGATACAATGAAAAAGTAAAAAACCTGGTTGATGGCGGCTTTGAAATCAACTGCAGGTTCAGTCCTAGCTATCTGTATGAACTGGCGAAGATGGATGGTGCGATCATCTTAAATGAGACTGGAAGCAAAATCTTATTCGCAAACGCCCAATTAGCTCCTGATACGGGAGTGCCTTCTACTGAGACAGGGATGAGGCACAGGACAGCAGAACGTGTCGCGAGACAGACAAAGGCACTTGTCATCGCCATTTCCCAGCGAAGGAATGTCATTACCCTATATCAGGGACACCTTCGTTATGCCCTGAAGGAAATCGGTGTTATTTTGACAAAGGCGAACCAGGCAATCCAGACGTTGGAAAAGTATAAGGTCGTCCTTGAACAAAGCATCACCAATCTGGGAATCCTCGAATTTGAAGATCTTGTCACCTATAATGACTTGCTTCAGGTTATCCATCGTTTTGAAATGGTATTGAGGATCAAGACGGAGCTTATGACCTATTTGAGCGAGCTTGGGCTAGAGGGACGGCTGATCCGTCTGCAAATGCAGGAGCTTTTATCTGAAATGGAAAGAGAAGCATTGCTTGTCATCAAAGATTATTCAGCAGAATCGGAGGTTAAGGCAGATGAGGTGATGGCTCGATTCCAGGAGCTTTCAAAAGCGGGAGTCATTGAAGATTCCACCATCCTGAAGCTTCTCGGGCATCAGGGATATGTGCATATGGATGAATTCATCTGTCCTCGAGGATATCGAATGCTGAATAAAATTCCGCGGCTGCCAATGATCATTACTGAGAATTTGATTAAACGTTTCAGCAAATTCACAAATATGATATCAGCTACCGTTGAAGAACTGGATGATGTAGAGGGCATTGGCGAAGTAAGAGCCCGGAAAATCAAAGAAGGCTTCAAACTCATAAGGGACCAGCTGATGGCGGACCGTCAAATGTAATCCCAAACTTTGGCGGACTGCTTTTAATTGACACTTGCATGCCCTGGTGCTACCTTAAAGATGAGATTTACTCCTATAGAGATAATGGCAATCTTGCAGTGTTTTTGTCATTTTAATTGTACAAATGATGTAACTTTTGTCAGGGTAAATTCGTATATTCATTTGGATGTTTTTTTAAAAAAATGTTTTTTACGAGGGTTTCAAAATTTGGAAGTTGTTTATAATGAGTAAAAGGAGGTGAAAGGATGTTAAGACGTATCATTCAAGCCTGCTTCCTGATCATTGGGGGAACGCTTGGTATATTCTTAATTCCTGATTTATTATCATTATTGAACGCGGGAGACATGACTCTCATCAATAATCCTTATGTTACTGCTGTTTTGGGCGCACTTATTTTTTATCTTCTTACTTTTTGGACCGTAGATCCTGTGACCAATTTTGTGAAGTGGGCTGAAGAGTCGCTGATCAAGGCGCCAATTACAGATGTCCTCTTTGGCAGTGTCGGCCTTTTCTTTGGTTTGCTGGTGGCATTTTTAGTGGGGTTTGCCCTTAATGCAATCCAGGTGCCTGTCGTGAATACAGTTGCACCGACTCTCCTGACACTATTATTTGGGTATCTTGGATTCCAAGTTGGTTTCAAAAAGCGTGATGAACTGCTTGGTTTATTTTCAAGGTCAAAGAAGAAGGGCACTGAAGAAGAAGCGGATAAAGAAAAAGAAACTCGTGCAAGAGAGTGGAAGATTCTCGATACAAGTGTGATTATTGATGGCAGGGTTGCGGATATCTGCCAGACTGGATTCCTTGAAGGCACCATCGTAATTCCCCAGTTCGTCCTGGAAGAATTGCAGCATATCGCTGATTCATCTGACGTGTTGAAGCGAAATCGAGGACGACGTGGATTGGACATCCTGAACCGTATTCAAAAGGAACTTAAGATTAAAGTAGAAATATATGAAGGTGATTTTGATGACATCCAGGAAGTCGACAGCAAGCTTGTAAAGCTGGCGAAGCTGACAAATGGTGTTGTCGTCACGAATGATTTCAACCTGAATAAAGTATGTGAATTGCAGAAGGTTGCCGTGCTGAATATCAATGATCTCGCAAATGCGGTAAAACCAGTTGTCCTTCCTGGAGAAGAATTGAGCATCCAGGTAATCAAGGATGGCAAGGAACATAACCAGGGCATTGCGTATCTTGATGATGGTACCATGATCGTAGTCGAAGAAGGCCGCGATTACATTGGAAAGCGTATCGATGTTCTTGTAACAAGTGTGCTGCAAACATCTGCTGGCAGAATGATTTTTGCTAAGCCAAAGCTGTTGGAAAAAAAGTATAATCAGTTGATTCCTCTTTGAATGAATCAAGCCTATATGGGCAGTTGATTCCCGCTTCCTTCATTGATTTATTGAAGGTGTGAAGCAGGGCCTCGACTGCCCGTTTATATGTATTTCACTTCTAGAGATGACTAGCTTGAGCACTTGTGTGGGCTGACAAGTTGCTTGATCTTGTAGTACCTATATAACAGAGTATAACTTTTATAATTTGGAATAGTGTATAGCCGTTCGAGTCGCTTCTCTAGCTGAGCCTCCTAACTCCTCGAGACGTTCCGGTGCTGCCAATGAAGTCAAAGAGTGACTTCACTGTCTAGCTCCTCGTGTCGCTTGTCGGTGCTGACCAAGGCGCTTGCACTTTTCAAAATAGATTGGAGTTTTTCGTCATGCCTTATCAGGTCATTATTCCGGCTGCGGGTCAGGGGAAGAGGATGGGAGCAGGGAAAAATAAATTGCTGCTCCCTTTGGCAGGAGTCCCAATCCTGATCCATACACTTAGGGTGTTTGAAGCAGATGCTGAATGCTCTGGCATCATTCTGGCAATCAGTCCAAGTGATGAGCAGCAGTTCAAGTCTTTGTTAAAAGAGTATAGTATACATAAGATATCTTCATTGGTACAAGGGGGAAAGGAACGCCAGGACAGTGTGTTCAATGGGTTAATGGATGTCCGTTTAAATGAGATTGTGCTGGTTCATGACGCTGCCCGCCCCTTCATAAAAGCGGAAACGGTCCACAAACTTGTGGAGGCTGCTAGCCAGGGTGGCGGGGCAATAGTAGCTGTTCCTGTCAAGGATACAATCAAGAAAGCGGCCAACGGCAGGGTAGCTGAAACAGTTGAGCGTTCAAGTTTGTGGTCAGTCCAGACCCCGCAGGCTTTTCGTGCTTCTGTATTGCTTGAGGCACATAACAAGGCAATGAGGGAACAATTCATCGGTACAGATGAATCAAGCCTTGTCGAACGGATCCCGCATCCAGTCAGCATTATCGAAGGGGATTATGATAATATTAAGCTGACGACACCAGAAGATTTATATTTTGCCGAAGCGATTCTGCGCAAGCGGAAGGAGTCCGGTGTTTGATAGAGTATATAAACCCAGCATAATTTTAAAAGGAGTAATTCATTATGTTTCGTATTGGACAAGGTTTCGATGTACATCAATTAACGGAGGGCAGGCCGCTGATCATTGGCGGAATTGAGATTCCATATGAAAAGGGGCTGCTTGGCCACTTCAGATGCCGATGTGCTTTTACATACAGTAGCTGATGCATGCCTTGGGGCAATCGGAGAAGGAGACATCGGCAGACATTTCCCGGACACTGACCCTGAATTCAAGGACGCTGATTCAGCAAAATTGCTTGAACACGTTTGGAAAATTGTAAAGCAAAAAGGATACGAGCTTGTGAACATCGACTGCACGATTATCGCACAGCAGCCTAAAATGGCCCCGCATATTGAAGCCATGCGTGAAAGGATTGCAGGCTTATTGGAAGGCACCCATGACCAGGTGAACGTCAAGGCGACTACCACAGAAAAGCTCGGTTTCCCTGGACGGGGAGAAGGTATCGCTTCCCAGGCAACTGTGTTGTTGAAGAAGATAGAGAAATAAAACACAGGCAGCTTGATAAGCCACTTCCGCTTTATATATCGATAGTGATACAATAATGGATAGCTATATTGGAGGAGGATTCACTATGTCATCAGATATCCGGGTGCGTTATGCGCCGAGTCCGACTGGACATTTACATATCGGGAATGCCCGTACAGCTCTATTCAACTATCTATTCGCACGGAACAGAGGCGGAAAGTTCATTATCCGCATTGAAGATACAGATAAAAAACGCAATATCGAAGGCGGAGAGCAAAGCCAGTTGAAGTACCTTCAGTGGCTTGGAATTGACTGGGATGAGAGCGTCGATGTTGGCGGCGAATACGGACCGTACCGCCAATCAGAACGCAACCACATATATGAGCAATACAATCAGGAGCTTCTTGAAAAGTGCCACGCCTACAAGTGTTATTGCACGGAGGAAGAACTGGAGGCTGAGCGCGAGGAGCAGTCTGCACGCAATGAGACTCCTCAATACTCCGGACGCTGCCGCAACCTGACAGCAGAACAGAAGGAGCAGTTTGAAAAAGAAGGTCGCCAGCCGAGCCTTCGTTTCAAGGTTCCTGCGGGAAAAATTCTTAAATTCGATGATATGGTAAAAGGCGAAGTAAGCTTTGAGTCCGACGGCATGGGTGATTATGTCATCGTCAAGAAAGATGGTACCCCTACGTATAACTATGCGGTTGTCATCGATGACCATTTGATGAAGATTTCCCACGTACTTCGAGGGGATGACCACATTTCTAATACACCGAAACAGCTTGTGATTTACGAAGCGTTTGGCTGGGAGCCACCGGTATTCGGTCATATGACGTTGATCGTCAATGAAAGCCGCAAGAAGCTGAGCAAGCGTGACGAATCAATCATCCAGTTTATTGAGCAGTATGAAGAACTTGGTTATTTGCCAGAGGCATTGTTCAACTTCATTACCCTGCTTGGATGGTCTCCATCAGGTGAAGAGGAAATTTATTCGAAGGATGAATTCATCGAGATTTTCGATCCGGCTAGACTTTCGAAATCTCCTGCGCTCTTTGACCAGCAGAAGCTTGCATGGATGAATAATCAATATATGAAAAAAGCGGATCTGGACCGTGTTGTTGAGCTGGCACTGCCGCATCTTGTTAAAGCTGGAAAAGTCAGCGAGAACCGCAGTGCAGAAGAGGAAGCATGGGTACTCAATCTCATCTCCCTGTATCATGATAAGATGAGCTTCGGAGCAGAAATCGTCGAGATGTCTGATTTATTTTTCCGCGATGAGGTAAACTATGATGAAGAAGCAAAAGAGGTCCTTGCAGGGGAACAGGTTCCAGAAGTGCTGAATGCATTCCTTGCCGAAGTCGATAAGCTTGAAGAGTTCAAGGCGGATGGAATCAAGGCAGCGGTCAAGACTGTTCAAAAAGGAACTGGTCATAAGGGGCAGAAGCTGTTCATGCCAGTCCGTGCGGCTGCGACAGGACAGACACATGGACCAGACCTGATGCTTGCAATGGAATTGATCGGCAAAGAAAAAGTCATGGAAAGAGTCCAGAAGCTTTTAGGCTAGTAACTTTTTTAAGCTTTTTTAGTTAACAGAAATTCAAAAATGTAATATAGTAAGAGTAATTCTATATAAGCAAAGTGTTGAAGAGGAAAAGTAGAAGAATGACGCTTATTAGAGAGAACCATCACCGGCTGAAAGTGGTTCAGGCCTCTCATTTTTTGAAATGCGCCTCAGAGTCCCTATGCGAAAAGGCAATCAGTGCCTGAGTAGTATCGGGCGGGACCTCCCGTTAACAGGTGAAAGTTGAGGCTATTGTTTTAGGTAGCCTAAACAGAGTGGAACCGCGCATCAAGCGTCTCTGTCGTTTACGACAGGGGCGCTTTTTTATATGGTGTACTGGCCAGGCGGATTGGAGCATGTGCCCGAAGAGGCTGGATTCAGGAGCTGCCGGTCACAAAAATGAAGAACATGTGCCCGAAAAAGCCTGAGGAGAAAGATTTCGGTCACAAAAATGAAGAACATGTGCCCGAAAAAGCCTGAGGAGCAAGATTTCGGTCACAAAAATGAAGAACATGTGCCCGAAAAAGCCCGAAGAGCAAGATTTCGGTCACAAAAACGAAGAGCATGTGCCCGAAAGAGCCGGAAGAGCAAGATTTCGGTCACAAAAACGAAGAACATGTGCCCGAAAAAGCCCGAAGAGCAAGATTTCGGTCACAAAAATGAAGAACATGTGCCCGAAAAAGCCGGAAGAGCAAGATTTCGGTCACAAAAATGAAGAACATGTGCCCGAAAAAGCCCGAAGAGCAAGATTTCGGTCACAAAAACGAAGAGCATGTGCCCGAAAAAGCCGGAAGAGCAAGATTTCGGTCACAAAAATGAAGAACATGTGCCCGAAAAAGCCGGAACAGTATAGTGATGGTCACATAAACCGAACTAATAAGGCTATAACCTAATATCGGCAATAAAGGTGTTAACTACTGAGCAAATTTCAAATCAATTTTTTAAAGAAGGAGGATTTCGCCATGTTTAAGATGATGAAGGAAGACATAGATGTTGTTTTTGACCAGGATCCTTCTGCCAGGAGCGTGCTGGAAGTAGTTTTGACATACGCTGGTCTGCATGCGATATGGTCCCATCGTTTGGCGCATGCTTTCTACAAGCGGAAGTTTTATTTTGTCGCAAGAGCCATTTCGCAAATCAGCCGTTTTTTCACCGGGGTAGAAATCCATCCGGGAGCCAAGATAGGCAGACGTTTTTTCATCGACCATGGAATGGGGGTCGTCATTGGTGAAACGTGTGAGATTGGTGATAATGTGACTGTGTTCCAGGGGGTGACCCTGGGGGGTACTGGCAAGGAGAAGGGAAAACGCCATCCGACTGTCAATGACAATGCTTTGATTGCGACCGGGGCGAAGGTTTTAGGGTCGATTACGATTGGGGAGAATTCTAAGGTGGGCGCCGGATCGGTTGTCCTGAAGGATGTACCTCCGAACTCTACCGTTGTTGGCATCCCTGGAAAAATCGTTATCCAGGATGGCATTAGGGTCAAGAAGGACTTCAACCATCGAGATCTGCCGGATCCGGTAGCAGATCGATGCAAAGAAATTGAAATGGAACTGGTTAAATTGAAAAACGAACTTGACTTAGTCAAATTACAAGAAGAATTGGAAGTTGCGAAGCAAGAAAGGGGCATGGGAAATGGGAATTAAAATTTATAATACACTTACTCGTAACAAGGAAGAGTTTATCCCGCTAGAAGAGGGAAAAGTGAAAATGTATGTTTGCGGTCCTACCGTTTATAACTATATTCACATCGGAAATGCCCGTCCGGCCATCGTTTTCGATACGGTCCGCCGCTACCTTGAGTTCAGGGGCTATGATGTAAATTTTGTTTCGAATTTTACCGATGTCGATGACAAACTGATTAAAGCAGCAAATGAAATCGGGGAAGATGTACCGACAATTGCCCAACGATTCATCGATGCTTACTTTGAGGATGTCCACGCACTTGGCTGCAAAAAAGCCGATGCACACCCAAGGGTAACAGAAACAATGGATTTGATTATCGACTTTATCAGCGCCCTGATTGAAAAAGGCTTTGCCTATGAGTCAGGCGGAGATGTGTACTACCGCACGAGAGAATTCAAAGAATACGGCAAGCTTTCCCATCAATCCATTGAAGAGCTGAAGGTTGGAGCAAGGATCCAGGTTGGAGAAAAGAAACAGGATGCGCTTGACTTTGTGCTATGGAAGACGGCAAAGGAAGGCGAGATTTCCTGGGATAGTCCTTGGGGAAAAGGACGTCCAGGCTGGCATATTGAGTGCTCGGCGATGGCCCGTGAATATCTCGGAGACACAATTGATATCCATGCAGGCGGACAGGATTTGGCCTTCCCGCACCATGAAAATGAAATCGCCCAGTCAGAGGCGTTAACAGGACAGACATTTGCCCGCTACTGGATGCATAATGGATATATCAATATTGACAATGAAAAGATGTCCAAATCACTTGGCAATTTTGTCACAGTCCATGACATCATTAAGCAGATTGATCCACAGGTATTAAGATTTTTCATGATTTCCGTTCATTACCGGAATCCAATCAATTACAGCCAGGAGTTGCTTGAAAAGACAAAGGCTGCATTCGAGCGATTGAAGACATCTTACCAAAATCTGAAGCACCGACTAGGAGCGACTGCTAATCTTACTGATGACAACCAGGAATGGCTGGATAAAATCGGCGGACTTCGTGAGCAGTTTATCAAGGATATGGATGATGACTTTAACACAGCAAATGGCGTTTCCACCCTGTTTGAACTTTCGAAGCTATCCAATCTGTATTTGATGGAGAAAAACACTTCCGAGGAAGTCATCAACGCATTCATGAAGGAATTCGAGATTTTGTTCAGCGTTCTCGGCCTGTCGCTAAAAGATGAGGAATTGCTTGATGAAGAAATCGAAGCCTTGATCGAAAAAAGAACGCAGGCTCGCAAGGACAGGAATTTCCAGCTTGCAGATGAAATTCGTGACCAGCTGAAGGAATTGAATATCATCATCGAAGATACTCCGCAAGGCATCAGATGGAAAAGAGGCTAAATGATGCTGCATTATGAACAAAAAGTAGATGAAAAACAATTGAATAGCCTGGCGCTTGCTTACATGGGTGATGCCGTATATGAACTGTATGTACGCCATCACCTGCTGCAAAGCGGCAAGGTTCGGCCAAACAAGCTGCATAAGGAAGCGACCGCCTATGTATCGGCAAAATCGCAAGCGAAATACCTTCACAAGCTAATCGAATTGGAGAAGCTGTCCGATGCGGAAATAACAATTGTAAAAAGGGGCCGGAATGCGAAGTCAGGATCTGTCCCGAGAAACACCGATGTCCAAACATACCGTTACAGCACAGCATTTGAAGCCTTGATCGGTTCCTTGTACCTAGAAGGCAATGTAAACCGGATTGAGGAACTGATTGCTACAATATTTGCACTTGCTGAAGAATAGAAGGGAGGAAGATTCCATGAGCCAGAAACAGCAACATAAACAAAAACGGAATAATAGGCAAAAGCCAGTTGATGATAAAAAGCGGAAGCCAGCGCGGAATCAGGCACAAAAGTCAGATGATAAGCCTAAGACCAAACCAGCCAGAGGCCAGGATCAGAAACATGAGGCAAGGCGTGACCAAAAACACGATCCAAGACGCGATAAAAAACATGAGCCAAGGCGTGACCAGAAACATGGGCAAAAACCAGACCAAATTCAAGAACAAAACGAAAACCAGGATTACATAATCGGAAAAAATCCGGTGATCGAAGCCTTGAAATCAGAACGTGACATTAACAAAATCCTGATTGCTGAGGGCTCTCAAAGCGGTCAGATGCAGCAGGTCATCGGGATGGCGAAGGAAGCCAATGTCATTGTCCAATTTGTCCCGAAAAAGAAAATCGACCAGCTTGCTGATGGAAATCACCAGGGTGTCATCGCCCAGGTGGCAGCCTATGAATATGCGGAAATCGATGATTTGTTCTCGGCAGCGGAGAAGAAAAATGAGGCTCCTTTCTTTTTGCTCCTGGATGAAATTGAGGATCCCCACAATCTTGGATCGATCATGAGGACAGCTGATGCATCAGGAGCTCACGGGATTATCATTCCTAAAAGAAGAGCTGTCGGACTGACAACAACAGTTGCAAAATTATCAACTGGTGCCATCGAATATATCCCGGTTGCGAGAGTCACGAATATGGCGCAGACAATCGATGAGTTGAAGGAACGCGGTGTCTGGATCGCAGGAACGGATGCATCGGCAAAGCAGGATTTTCGTCAAATCGACGGAGCATTGCCTCTTGGCCTGGTGATCGGCAGCGAAGGTAAAGGAATGGGAAGGCTGATCAGGGACAAGTGTGACTTTCTTTTAAGTCTTCCAATGGTTGGACATGTTACTTCGTTGAATGCATCAGTTGCAGCGGCACTGTTGATGTATGAAGTTCACCGCAAACGTCATCCGCTAGGGGAATAAGAATGGATATCCTGCTTGTTGACGGCTACAACATCATTGGCGCATGGCCGGAGCTGGTCGGCTTGAAGAAGAAAGAACTTTCCGCCGCCAGGGACCGGCTGGTGGAAATCATGGCTGAATATCAGGCATATACCGGCTATCGCGTCATCATTGTTTTTGATGCACATTTTGTATCAGGTAATCAAAAGAAATATAAAAATTATAAGGTGGAAGTTATTTTTACAAAAGAAAATGAAACTGCGGATGAGCGGATTGAGAGGCTGGCGATTGACCTCAGCAACCGCAAAACGCAGATCCATGTAGCCACCTCAGATTACACCGAGCAGTGGGCGATTTTTGGGCAGGGAGCCCTGAGGAAATCAGCAAGGGAGCTGCTTAACGAAACAAATTTAATCAGCAAAAAAATCGAAAAACGGGTGAAAGTAATCCAGGAAAAGAAGCCGAGTGCCAAGATTCCGCTTACAAAAGAAGTGGCAGAAATTTTCGAAAAATGGCGCAGAGGGGAGCATTGACCTGTTGACGCCTTGAAAAAGCCTGCTGTATAATATTTCTAACTGTATGTGCGGGCGGGGGGAAACGAAATGAGTGCTGACATCGCGAATCGTTTAAATGACGCTTATTTGTTGCTGGAAGATGAAGAAATTATTGAAGCAGTGCACAGAGGAGAAAGTGATGCCCTTGATTTTCTGATTCACAAGTACAGGAACTTTGTTCGGGCGAAAGCACGCTCTTATTTCCTGATTGGAGCAGATAAGGAAGACATCGTTCAGGAAGGAATGATCGGCTTATATAAAGCAATCCGTGACTTCCGGGAGGACAAGCTGACATCATTCAAAGCATTTGCAGAATTATGCATCACCCGCCAGATCATTACGGTCATCAAGACGGCTACTAGGCAAAAACATATTCCGCTTAACTCCTATGTTTCCCTGGACAAGCCAATTTATGATGAGGAATCAGACAGGACGCTGATGGATGTTTTATCCGGAGCCAAAGTGATGGACCCCGAAGAGTTATTTATTAATCAGGAAGAGTTTGACCAGATTGAAGTGAAAATGTCAGAGCTGCTGAGTGACCTTGAACGAAAAGTGCTCGCATTATATTTGGACGGACAATCCTACCAGGAAATTTCTGAAGAACTGAATCGCCATGTCAAGTCAATCGACAATGCGCTTCAGCGCGTAAAGCGGAAGCTTGAGAGGTACCTTGAGCTGAGAGAGCTGTCAGTGTAAGCTGAATTGCCGAGAAATAGCCACAAAACTGACTTTTAATCTCCCTTGCACTTATTGACACAAGCTATCAGCCGTGGTATCTTTTTAAAGATATAATAGATGGCGGTTTCATGGAATTAGATTGGAATCAGCCTGTTAAAAGCGGGTGTAGTGTCAATGAACAATAAAGTGACTCTTGCTTGTAAGGAATGCGGTTCCCGCAATTATTCCACAACAAGCAACAAGCAAACGCAAACAGAACGGCTGGAGCTGAAAAAGTACTGCAGCAACTGCGGTGCCCATACAGTTCATAAGGAAACGAAATAAGGTTTTCAGATAGATCATCATATGGAATCCCGATAAGTTGGAGGTTACAAAATGCAGCGCATCACTAATTTTTTCAGTGAAGTTGGACGTGAAATGAGAAAGGTCAGCTGGCCTAGACGCAAAGAACTGACTCGCTACACGATTACAGTTTTGTCTACAGTTGCTTTCGCTGCTCTATTCTTCGCAGTGTTAGACCTTGGTATTTCTGAATTGATTCGCTTAATTCTTGAATAACCACTGCGCACTCATGGTATAATGGAAAATATAAACGCAGGACAAGTTTAAAAGCCCGGATAACGGGTTTTTTATTTGCTTGAAAAATTCGCATTCAATGCCAGGGCTGCAGTGTTCGTATGACAGTAAGGCCCAGGTGTTTGGAAATGGGGAGGGACGGACGATTTAGTCCTCTAAGATGGAAAAGAATTGGTATGTAGTTCATACTTACTCAGGCTACGAGAACAAGGTCAAGACAAATCTTGAAAAGCGCGTTGAAACAATGGGCATGCAAGATAAAATCTTCCGTGTTATCGTTCCTGAAGAAGAAGAAACAGATTTCAAAAATGGTAAAAAGAAAGTTGTTAAGAGAAAGACTTTCCCGGGCTATGTCCTGGTAGAATTGGTCATGACTGATGATTCTTGGTATGTTGTCCGCAACACGCCAGGCGTAACTGGATTCGTTGGCTCTGCTGGTGCAGGTTCAAAACCGACCGCGTTATTGCCTGAAGAAGTGACGTTCATCCTCAAGCGCATGGGAGTTGAGGAGAAGAAGGTTGATATCAACTTCGAACTTGGTGAAACTGTCCAGGTAAGCGAAGGGCCATTTGCCAACTTTACAGGAACTATCGAAGAGATTGATAAGGACAAGGCAAAGCTTAAAGTTCTTGTTAATATGTTCGGCCGGGATACGCCGGTGGAACTCGAATTTTCACAGATTGAAAAATTATAATTTGAAAAAACTTGAATTCAACTTTAAAAAGTGTTAATATTTCATAGGTCAGTATGTCTTGGACGATTGACAGATATATTCAAGTACTTTATTTTATATAAAGACTTTTAAGATGAGTGGGAGGGGAAAATCCCCTATTACCACATCACGGACTTTAAGGAGGTGTGTCTCGTGGCTAAAAAAGTAATTAAGATGGTTAAATTGCAAATCCCTGCTGGCAAAGCCAATCCGGCACCACCAGTTGGACCTGCACTAGGTCAAGCCGGTGTTAACATCATGGGATTCTGTAAGGAATTTAACGCTCGTACAGCTGATCAAGCTGGACTAATCATTCCTGTTGAAATTACGGTTTTTGAAGACCGTTCATTTACATTTATTACGAAAACTCCTCCTGCTGCAGTTCTTTTGAAGGTAGCAGCTGGAATCCAGTCTGGTTCTGGTGAACCAAACCGTAATAAAGTAGCAACAGTCAAGCGTGAGAAAGTACGTGAGATTGCTGAACAGAAAATGCCTGACCTAAACGCAGCTAGCGTTGAAGCAGCAATGCGCATGGTTGAAGGTACTGCACGCAGCATGGGAATCAATATCGAAGACTAATTTCTGCTGCAGAGGATTAAAGGGTTGCGGAGCTGAATTAGATTTCACCCGCAACCTTTTGTCTGAAACGGCGCCTTTAATGGCGCCTTCGCTTTTCGAGCTCTGGTGCTTTGGAAAAAGGTGCCACCGCTTTTCGTTGTCTAGCTCCGGCGCCTAGCCCCCCGACCGCTTCGGTCCGCCCGGTGAAGTCAAAGAATGACATCATCGGTCGGCCCTCCAGCGCTTGTCGGGGCTGGATGAGGCGCCTCCGCTTTTCATCGTGGGAGGTTATTCCGTTAAAACCACAATACAGGAGGAAATAAAAATGGCTAAAAAAGGTAAGAAGTATCTTGAAGCTGCAAAGCTTGTAGATCGCTCTCAAGCATATACAGCTGCTGAAGCAGTTGAGCTTGCTAAAAAGACAAGCACAGTTAAATTCGACGCTACAGTTGAAGCTGCTTTCCGTCTGGGTGTAGACCCTAAGAAAGCTGACCAGCAAATCCGTGGAGCAGTTGTGCTTCCAAACGGAACTGGTAAAACTCAACGTGTACTAGTATTCGCTAAAGGCGAAAAATTAAAAGAAGCAGAAGCTGCTGGCGCAGACTATGTTGGCGATGCAGAATACATCAATAAGATCCAGCAAGGCTGGTTCGACTTTGACGTAATCGTTGCAACACCTGACATGATGGGTGAAGTTGGTAAGCTTGGCCGCGTATTGGGACCTAAAGGCTTAATGCCAAACCCTAAGACTGGCACAGTTACTTTCGATGTAACGAAAGCAGTTAACGAAATCAAAGCTGGTAAAGTAGAATACCGCGTTGATAAGTCTGGTAACATCCACGTACCTATCGGAAAAGTTTCTTTTGAAGATGGCAAGCTTGTTGAAAACTTCAACACAATCTTCGAAACTATGATGAAGGTTAAGCCAGCTGCAGCAAAAGGAACTTACATGAAGAACGTTACGATCTCTACTACAATGGGACCTGGCGTTAAGGTAGATCCTTCAACTGTAAAATAATAGTATTTGACAATTAAAGAAGCATTAGATATAATTCTTCTTGTTGTGAAAATAAAATAACATTTGTACCGCAGACAGCAGGGGCTCTTAGCTTAATAACCTGCCGAGGTCATACGATAGAGCAACAATTTTACTATTGTATACTTCCTCCGTGTCTGTCTTGATGCGGAGGTTTTTATTTGATCGGTATAAATGAAAAATCTACAGGAGGTGTAAGGATGAGCAAAATCATCGAAGTGAAAAAGCAAATCGTTGACGAGATTGCTGGCAAACTAAAAGAAAGCAAATCAACAATCGTTGTTGATTACCGCGGACTTACAGTTTCTGAAGTAACTGAACTTCGTAAAGAACTTCGTGAAGCTGGCGTAGAATTCAAAGTTTACAAGAACTCTATGACACGCCGTGCTGCAGAAGCTGCTGAACTTGCTGACTTAAACACATCTTTAACTGGTCCTAACGCAATCGCGTTCAGTACTGAAGATGTAGTAGCGCCAGCGAAGATTCTTAACGAATTCGCTAAGAAGCACGAAGCGCTTGAAATCAAGGCGGGCGTAGTTGAAGGCAACATCGTTACAGTAGAAGAAATCAAGGCACTTGCAGACCTACCGTCTCGCGAAGGTCTACTTTCTATGCTACTCAGCGTACTTCAAGCTCCAATCCGCAATCTTGCTCTTGCTACAAAAGCTGTTGCAGAACAGAAAGAAGAGCAAGGCGCGTAAGCTAAAAATAATTACCGCTTAACAATAAAAAACTAACCTATTAGGAGGAAACAAATCATGACTCAAGAACAAATCATTGAAGCAGTTAAAAATATGACTGTTTTAGAACTTAACGACCTAGTAAAAGCAATCGAAGAAGAATTCGGCGTAACTGCTGCTGCACCTGTTGCTATGATGGGTGGAGCTGCTGGAGCTGCTGTTGAAGAACAAACTGAATTTGACGTAGTACTTGCATCTGCTGGCGACCAGAAGATCAAGGTTATCAAAGTTGTTCGTGAAATCACAGGTCTTGGTCTTAAAGAAGCGAAGGAAGTTGTTGACAACGCTCCTAAAGCTCTTAAAGAAGGCGTTTCTAAAGAAGAAGCTGAAGAAATCAAAGCTAAGCTTGAAGAAGTTGGAGCTAACGTCGAAGTTAAGTAATCAACCTTACAATAAAAAGCTCGCTGCTACAGCGGGCTTTTTTTTCGCTTTTATTTTTTGAAGGCAAATTGGAAGAGAACTTTTGAAATAAGTAGAAATGTCCAGGTTCAGCGCTTGTCAGGGCTGACCAAGGCGCTTCCGCTTTTCGCTTTTGCTTTTTAATTTTAAAAAGTTTATAATACCGCAGTAGCAATGCAATCCGCGATCGCATTCTTCAAATGAATCCCCGTGGAGGTGAGAGATTTTGTCTGAACATTATTACTCCCGCAAACCCAGCACTGAAAGCAATCCTTCGAAATGGGAAAGTGAATTGAAGGGGAATAGCTTCCGCTTTAAGACTGACACTGGAGTTTTTTCGAAAAAGGAAGTTGATTTTGGGTCGAGGTTATTAATTGACACTTTTGAGTTGAATAAAAACGATGGTGTGATTCTCGATGTCGGCTGCGGCTATGGACCGATCGGCCTTTCGTTAGCCAAGGCTTATCCAGAAGCGATTGTCCACATGGTGGATGTCAATGAAAGAGCGATTATGCTTGCTGAGGAAAATGCGTCCGAAAATAAAGTGACCAACGTGAAGATCTATGAAAGTGACCGGCTGACTGGAGTGGTGGAAAAAGAATTCAATGCAATTCTGACGAACCCGCCGATTCGTGCCGGAAAAAAAGTCGTACATGATATTTTTGAACAAAGTTTTCTGCATCTAGCTAAAGGTGGAGAGCTATGGGTCGTCATCCAAAAGAAACAGGGTGCGCCGTCCGCGATGGAAAAAATGAAAGAGTTATTTAACGATGCTGACATTGTGGCGAAAAGTAAAGGTTACTTTATTCTCAAATCTGTTAAATGTTGACGTGAGAAAACCGCTATGTTAATATTATAAAATGCCAATATATTAGTTTTCTTTTCAATTGCTATTTTCATCGAAAGTTGTATAAATTTGGGCATAAAGGGAAAACTAACAAAATAATTGTTCGTTGCAGGAAATGTGGTTTTTAGGTGAAAACCCTTTTTCTTTTTGTCTTTTGAAATGGAGGAAACTTCATGGACAAGACAGGGATAGATGAATAATAACGCTTGATTTGAGGGGTGAATCAGTTGACAGGTCAACTAGTTCAGTATGGACGACACCGCCAACGTAGAAGTTATGCTCGCATCAGTGAAGTTTTGGAATTGCCGAATTTGATTGAAATTCAAACCTCTTCCTATCAGTGGTTTCTTGATGAGGGCCTCCGTGAGATGTTCCAGGACATTTCACCGATTGAAGACTTTACTGGTAACTTATCGTTAGAGTTTATCGATTACAGTCTTGGCGAACCGAAATATCCAGTGGAAGAATCGAAAGAAAGAGACGTTACTTACTCTGCACCATTGCGAGTAAAGGTCCGCCTTGTGAATAAGGAAACAGGTGAAGTGAAGGACCAGGATGTCTTCATGGGCGATTTCCCGCTTATGACAGAAACTGGCACGTTTGTCATTAACGGTGCTGAGAGGGTTATTGTTTCCCAGTTAGTGCGTTCACCGAGTGTGTACTACAGTGGAAAACTTGATAAGAACGGGAAGAAAGGGTTCACTGCGACCGTTATTCCTAACCGTGGCGCCTGGTTAGAGTATGAAACAGATGCCAAGGATGTTGTATATGTAAGGATCGATCGTACGAGGAAACTCCCTGTTACGGTTCTTTTGCGTGCATTAGGGTTCGGTTCTGATCAAGAAATCATTGATCTGATCGGTGATAACGAATATATCCGTAATACTCTTGAAAAAGACAATACGGAAAGTACGGAAAAAGCGCTTCTTGAAATTTACGAGCGTCTCCGTCCAGGCGAACCGCCTACAGTTGACAATGCAAAAAGCCTGCTGGTATCAAGATTCTTTGATCCAAAGCGCTATGACCTTGCCAATGTAGGGCGTTATAAAATCAATAAAAAGCTTCATATTAAGAACCGTTTATTCGGGCAAAAGCTTGCAGAAACATTAGTGGATCCTGAAACAGGAGAAATCATTGCCGAGAAGGGCGTCACTTTAGACCGCCGCACACTCGATAAGATCATACCTGCGCTGGAGAAGAATGTTGGCTTCAAGGATTTCAGTCCGTATGGCGGCGTGGTTGAAGAGGATGTAACGCTGCAAAGCATTAAAATCTATTCTCCGAATGATGTTGAGGGCGAGAAAGAAATTAATGTTTTAGGAAACGCGTATGTCCCTGAACCGATTAAAAATATCACACCTGCTGATATCATTTCATCCATCAGCTACTTCTTTAACTTGCTGCACGGTGTTGGCGATACGGATGACATCGACCATTTAGGAAACAGACGCCTTCGTTCTGTTGGTGAACTGTTGCAGAACCAATTCCGAATTGGTTTGTCCAGAATGGAGCGTGTAGTTCGTGAAAGAATGTCCATCCAGGACACAAATACGATTACACCACAGCAATTAATCAATATCCGCCCGGTCATTGCGTCCATTAAAGAGTTCTTTGGAAGCTCTCAGCTTTCACAGTTCATGGACCAAACAAATCCGCTGGCTGAATTGACACATAAAAGGCGTCTCTCTGCATTGGGACCTGGTGGTCTTACACGTGAACGCGCTGGTTTCGAAGTGCGTGACGTTCACTATTCCCACTACGGACGTATGTGCCCGATTGAAACGCCGGAAGGTCCAAACATCGGTTTGATCAACTCACTTTCAAGTTTCGCGAAGGTTAACCGCTTCGGATTCATCGAGACTCCGTACCGCCGCGTTGATCCGGAAACAGGTAAAGTGACAAGCCATTTTGATTACTTAACAGCTGATGAAGAAGATAACTATGTAGTGGCACAGGCGAATGCTCGTCTTGCTGATGATGGTTCTTTCATTGATGATGAAGTAATTGCCCGTTTCCGCGGAGAAAACACTGTTGTTAAGCGTGATCGCGTCGATTATATGGATGTATCACCTAAGCAAGTTGTGTCCGCAGCGACTGCTTGTATCCCGTTCTTGGAAAACGATGACTCCAACCGTGCGCTGATGGGTGCGAACATGCAACGACAGGCAGTTCCGTTAATGCAGCCGGAATCACCAATCGTAGGTACGGGAATGGAGCACGTGAATGCAAAGGATTCCGGTGCTGCCGTAATCTGTAAGCATGAAGGAATTGTAGAACACGTTGAAGCTCGTCAAGTATGGGTTCGCCGTGTTACTGAAGTAGACGGACAGGAAGTTAAGGGAGACCTTGATAAATACCGCATGCTTAAGTTCATTCGTTCGAATCAGGGTACTTGCTATAATCAGCGCCCGATCGTAAGTGTTGGTGACCGTGTAGTAAAAGGAGAAATCCTTGCTGACGGACCATCAATGGAAAAGGGTGAACTGGCACTTGGACGTAATGTCCTTGTCGGCTTCATGACTTGGAACGGCTATAACTACGAGGATGCGATCATCATGAGTGAGCGCCTCGTTAAGGATGATGTGTATACATCAATCCATATAGAAGAATATGAATCAGAGTCACGTGATACTAAGCTTGGACCTGAAGAAATTACACGTGATATTCCGAATGTCGGGGAAGATGCATTGAGAAACCTTGACGAACGTGGAATCATCCGTGTCGGTGCTGAAGTGAAAGATGGAGATCTTCTTGTAGGTAAGGTAACGCCTAAAGGAGTTACTGAATTGACTGCGGAAGAACGTCTCCTCCACGCAATCTTCGGTGAAAAAGCAAGGGAAGTCCGTGATACATCATTGCGTGTTCCACACGGCGGCGGCGGGATTGTCCTTGACGTCAAAGTGTTCAACCGTGAAGATGGCGACGAGCTTCCTCCTGGCGTTAACCAGCTTGTCCGTGCTTACATCGTTCAGAAGCGTAAGATTTCTGAAGGTGACAAAATGGCAGGACGCCACGGTAACAAAGGGGTTATCTCTAAGATCCTTCCGGAAGAAGACATGCCTTTCTTGCCGGACGGAACACCAGTCGATATCATGCTTAACCCACTAGGGGTACCATCTCGTATGAACATCGGTCAGGTTCTTGAGCTTCACCTTGGTATGGCAGCGCGCTACCTTGGAATCCATGTTGCCTCACCGGTATTCGATGGCGCTCGCGAGGAAGATGTATGGTCAACCATCCAGGAAGCCGGTATGGTCCGAGATGCGAAAACAGTCCTTTATGATGGACGTACAGGTGAACCATTCGATAATCGTGTATCTGTCGGTGTCATGTATATGATCAAGCTCGCTCACATGGTAGACGACAAGCTTCATGCTCGTTCTACTGGACCTTACTCACTTGTTACGCAGCAGCCACTAGGCGGTAAAGCCCAGTTCGGCGGACAGCGTTTCGGGGAGATGGAGGTTTGGGCGCTTGAAGCATACGGCGCTGCTTACACATTGCAGGAAATCTTAACTGTCAAGTCCGATGATGTTGTTGGACGTGTTAAAACATATGAAGCCATTGTAAAAGGTGAAAACGTACCAGAACCAGGCGTTCCTGAATCATTCAAGGTATTGATGAAAGAACTGCAAAGTCTTGGTATGGACGTCAAAATCCTATCAGGCGATGAAAAAGAGATTGAAATGCGCGATTTTGATGATGAAGAAGAATTGCAGCATGCAGAAACACTGACAATTGCTCCTGAAACAGAAGAAATGGGTTCTGAAAAAGTAGGAATGAAAGAATAGGTCCATCTAATTGGCACACGTGAACAAACAGTTGAATAACAGTATTGTCCACGTGTGTTCCTTTTTGGGATGACCATAAGGGTAAAACCCTAGATTAAAAGGGAGGTAGGCCCCTTGCTAGATGTTAATAATTTTGAGTACATGAAAATTGGCCTCGCTTCACCCGACAAGATCCGTTCATGGTCTTTCGGTGAGGTTAAAAAGCCGGAAACAATCAACTATCGTACTTTAAAGCCAGAAAAAGACGGCTTATTCTGTGAGCGTATCTTCGGACCGACGAAGGACTGGGAATGTCATTGCGGAAAGTACAAAAGAGTCCGCTATAAAGGCGTAGTCTGTGACCGATGCGGTGTTGAAGTAACACGTGCGAAAGTCCGTCGTGAAAGAATGGGACACATCGAGCTTGCAGCTCCTGTTTCTCACATTTGGTATTTCAAAGGAATTCCTAGTCGCATGGGATTAGTCCTTGATATGTCTCCGCGCGCGCTTGAAGAGGTTATTTACTTTGCTTCGTATGTAGTAACGGAAACTGGCGACACAGCTCTTGAGAAGAAGCAGTTGTTGTCAGAGAAAGAATACCGTGCTTACCGCGAAAAATACGGAAACAAGTTCCAGGCTGCCATGGGAGCAGAAGCAATTAAAAAACTGCTTTCAGATATCGACCTTGATAAAGAAGCAGATATGCTGAAAGAAGAATTAAGAACAGCACAAGGCCAGCGTCGTACACGTGCGATCAAGCGTCTTGAAGTAGTTGAAGCATTCCGTGGATCTGGCAATGAGCCATCTTGGATGATCCTTGATGTGCTGCCTGTCATCCCGCCGGAGCTTCGCCCGATGGTACAGCTTGACGGTGGACGTTTCGCAACTTCCGACCTGAATGACCTGTATCGCCGTGTAATCAACCGTAACAACCGCCTTAAGCGTCTTCTTGACCTTGGTGCTCCTAGCATCATCGTCCAGAATGAAAAGCGTATGCTGCAGGAAGCTGTTGATGCGTTGATCGATAACGGCCGCCGCGGTCGTCCGGTAACTGGACCAGGTAACCGTCCATTGAAGTCCCTTTCTCATATGCTGAAGGGTAAGCAAGGTCGTTTCCGTCAAAACCTACTTGGTAAGCGTGTTGACTACTCAGGTCGTTCGGTTATCGTTGTAGGTCCTAACCTGCATATGTACCAGTGCGGACTGCCGAAAGAAATGGCTCTTGAGCTATTTAAGCCGTTCGTCATGAAAGAACTTGTACAAAAGGGATTAGCCCATAACATAAAGTCTGCCAAACGCAAAATCGAGCGCGTACAGCCTGAAGTCTGGGATGTGCTTGAAGATGTCATCAAGGAGCACCCAGTATTGCTGAACCGTGCCCCTACTCTTCACAGACTTGGAATCCAGGCATTCGAGCCTACATTAGTCGAGGGACGCGCAATCCGTCTTCACCCGCTTGTATGTACAGCTTACAACGCTGACTTCGATGGTGACCAGATGGCGGTTCACGTTCCACTTTCTGCTGAAGCACAGGCTGAAGCACGCTTATTGATGCTTGCTGCTCAGAACATCCTGAACCCTAAGGATGGCAAGCCGGTTGTTACTCCTTCACAGGATATGGTTTTAGGTAACTATTACCTGACTCTTGAAAGAGAAGATGCTGTTGGCGAAGGCATGGTCTTTAAAGATGCGAATGAAGCATTGATTGCATACCAGAATGGCTATGCACATCTTCATACTCGTGTTGCTGTTGCCGCATCATCACTTGGCAACCAGACATTCACTGAAGAACAAAATGGCCAGCTCTTGATCACGACAGTTGGAAAGCTGATTTTCAATGAAATCCTTCCAGCGTCATTCCCTTACATCAATGAGCCTTCTAAGCAAAACCTTGAGGAGGAAACTCCAGAGAAGTATTTTGTGGAAAAAGGCGCAGATGTAAAGGAAGTCATCAAGTCTATGCCATTGGTGGATCCGTTCAAGAAGAAAATTCTTGGGAACATCATTGCTGAAGTATTCAAGAAGTTCAAAATCACTGAAACATCAAAAATGCTTGACCGTATGAAGGGGCTTGGCTTCACATACTCGACTAAAGCGGGTATTACGGTTGGTGTAGCTGATATCGTGGTTCTTAAAGAGAAGCAGGAAATCATTTCAGAAGCACAAACAAAGGTAGATAATGTTCTTAAGCAGTTCAGACGCGGTTTGATTACCGAGGATGAGCGTTATGATCGCGTTATTTCTATCTGGAGCCAGGCGAAGGATAATATCCAGGCTAAGCTGATGAAATCACTAGATAATTCAAACCCTATCTTCATGATGAGTGACTCCGGTGCCCGTGGTAACGCGTCCAACTTCACGCAGCTTGCTGGTATGCGTGGTCTGATGGCTAACCCGGCTGGACGGATCATCGAGTTGCCAATCAAGTCAAGTTTCCGTGAAGGTCTGACAGTATTGGAATACTTTATCTCCACTCACGGTGCTCGTAAAGGTCTTGCCGATACAGCACTTAAGACTGCTGACTCAGGATACCTGACTCGACGTCTTGTAGACGTAGCGCAGGATGTCATTGTGCGCGAAGACGATTGCGGAACAGATAGAGGCTTATTCATCAAGTCGCTTAAAGATGGTACAGAAGTAATTGAACCACTAGATGAGCGCTTAATTGGCCGTTATGCAAGAAAGGCAATCAAGCATCCTGAAACGAAGGCTGTGATTGTACCTGAAAACGGACTAATCACGGAAGACTTGGCTGTCGAAGTAACGGAAGCTGGAATCGAAGAAGTATGGATTCGCTCCGCTTTCACATGTAATACACGCCACGGCGTATGTAAAAAGTGTTACGGACGCAACCTTGCGACTGGCCAGGAAGTTGAAGTTGGCGAAGCGGTCGGTATCATTGCTGCCCAGTCAATTGGTGAGCCAGGAACACAGCTTACAATGCGTACCTTCCACACAGGCGGTGTTGCAGGAGACGATATCACACAAGGTCTTCCGCGTATCCAGGAATTGTTCGAAGCTCGTAATCCTAAAGGGCAAGCTGTCATCTCTGAATTGGAAGGTGTCGTAGTCGGCATCAACGAAGGAAAAGATCGTCAGCAGGAAATCGTCATTCAAGGTGAAATCGAAAGCCGCACATACAATGCGCCATATACAGCACGCCTAAAGGTTGCTATAAATGACCATGTAGCCCGCGGTCAGGAACTCACTGAAGGATCGATCGATCCTAAGGAACTTTTGAGAGTCAAAGACGTTCAATCCGTGCAGGAATACCTGTTGAAAGAAGTTCAAAAGGTATACCGTATGCAGGGTGTTGAGATCGGCGACAAGCACGTAGAAGTAATGGTGCGCCAGATGATGCGCAAAATCAGGGTAATCGACGCTGGTGAAACCGATGTACTTCCAGGCACATTGCTTGAAATCCATCAGTTCACTGACGCCAACCGCAAAGCACTTCTTGATGGCAAAATGCCGGCAACAGGACGTCCAGTACTGCTTGGTATCACAAAAGCATCACTTGAGACGGATTCATTCTTGTCTGCTGCATCCTTCCAGGAAACAACAAGAGTGCTTACAGATGCTGCGATCAAAGGCAAGCGAGATGAACTTCTCGGCCTGAAAGAAAATGTTATCATCGGTAAACTCGTTCCAGCGGGAACAGGCATGCAGCGCTACAGAAGAGCTGAGCCAATCGCAATGGAAGAAGAAAATGCCGAAGATGCAATCACTGTAGAATAAAATAAGAAGCGCGGTGCTTTCTGCCACGGCAGAAAGTGCCGCCTTTTTAAAGAAAAAAGAATTATTCTATGAATAAAAGGAACATTTCAGCGAAAAAGTTTTTAGATGTTGTTGACATCCCTTGCACTAGATGTTACTATTTCAAAGGTGCTCCTATTTACCGGTTACTTTGGAGGATATCATGTCTTATGAAAAAGTAGCTCAGGCTAAAAAGATTATAGTAGGATCAAAGCAAACAGTGAAAGCACTGAAGGCTGGCGAAGTAATCGAACTGGTCGTCGCGACAGACGCTGACGTGAAAGTGACAGCAAACCTATTGCAGACTGCCAGAGAAATGAACACCGCCATCACCTATGTCGACTCTATGAAAAAATTAGGGAAGGCGTGCGGGATTGCCGTTGGGGCTTCAGCTGTAGCGATAACCAAGTAAAAACTGTTTTTGCAGTGGACTGCAAGAACGTTGTTTTTTGTAAAAAAATGAACCACCTGGATGTGTGGGCTTACACAAAATGTGAAGGGAGGAAAAAGATCATGCCTACAATTAACCAATTAGTGCGCAAGCCACGTAGCTCAAAGGAGGAGAAGTCAAAATCTCCTGCGCTAAATAAAGGTTACAACAGCTTCAAGAAAGCACAAACAAACGTTTCATCTCCACAAAAGCGTGGTGTATGTACTCGTGTTGGTACTATGACTCCGAAGAAGCCAAACTCAGCGTTGCGTAAATACGCTCGTGTACGTTTGACTAACGGAATCGAGGTAACTGCTTATATCCCAGGAATCGGGCACAACCTTCAAGAACACAGTGTTGTTCTTATCCGCGGAGGACGTGTAAAAGACTTACCGGGAGTACGTTACCATATCGTACGTGGAGCTCTTGATACTGCTGGTGTTAACAACCGTATGCAGGGACGTTCTAAGTACGGTACTAAGAGACCAAAAGCAGCTAAGAAATAATAAACCAAAAACTATCAACCCTTTTTGAAAGGAGGAAATAACATGCCACGTAAAGGTCCAGTTGCAAAAAGAGACGTATTGCCGGATCCGATTTATAACTCAAAGCTTATCACTCGCTTGATCAACAAGATGATGATCGATGGCAAGAGAGGTAAATCACAAAAGATCCTTTATTCAGCTTTTGATATCATTCGTGAGCGTTCAGGCAAAGAGCCAATCGAAGTATTCGATGCAGCTCTTAAGAACATCATGCCTGTTCTAGAAGTAAAAGCACGCCGTGTAGGTGGAGCTAACTATCAAGTACCAATCGAGGTGCGTGCAGATCGCCGTACTACTTTAGGTCTTCGCTGGTTGGTAAACTACTCACGTCTCCGTGGGGAAAAGACAATGGAAGAGCGTCTAGCTAACGAAATTCTTGACGCTGCTAACAACACTGGTGCTTCTGTTAAGAAGCGCGAAGATACACACAAAATGGCGGAAGCAAACAAAGCATTCGCTCACTATCGTTGGTAGAATTACCTTCAATCTAATAACATTCACACTAGGAAGGAGAAAGACCAAATGGCAAGAGAGTTCTCCTTAGCAAAAACTCGTAATATTGGAATCATGGCTCACATTGATGCTGGTAAAACAACAACAACTGAGCGTGTTCTTTATTATACTGGCCGTATTCACAAAATCGGCGAAACTCACGAAGGTGCTTCTCAAATGGACTGGATGGAGCAGGAACAAGAGCGTGGAATCACGATCACTTCTGCTGCAACAACAGCTTCTTGGAAAGAACACCGCGTTAACATCATCGATACACCAGGACACGTAGACTTCACTGTTGAAGTTGAACGTTCTCTTCGTGTACTTGATGGTGCAGTAGCTGTACTTGATGCACAGTCAGGTGTTGAGCCTCAAACTGAAACAGTATGGCGCCAGGCTACTACTTACGGAGTTCCACGTGTAGTATTCGTTAACAAAATGGATAAGCTAGGCGCGGACTTCCTTTACTCTGTTTCAACTATTCACGATCGCCTTCAAGCTAATGCTCACCCGATCCAATTACCGATCGGTGCTGAAGATGAGTTCGAAGCTATCATCGACCTAGTTGAAATGAGAGCAATCTTCTACGGTAATGACCTTGGTACAGAAATCACTGTTGGGGAAATTCCAGAAGAGTATATGGCTAAAGCTGAAGAATACCGTGAAAAGCTAGTTGAAGCGGTAGCTGAGCTTGATGAAGAGCTAATGGAAAAATACCTTGGCGGAGAAGAGCTTACAGTCGAAGAGATCAAAGCTGCAATCCGTAAAGGTACTACAAATGTTGAGTTCTACCCAGTTATCTGTGGATCAGCATTCAAAAACAAAGGTGTTCAGCTAATGCTTGACGCTGTAATCGACTACCTTCCATCTCCGCTTGATGTACCTGCGATCCAGGGCCATCTTCCGGATACAGAAGACGTGGTTGAGCGTCACTCTGACGACAGCGAGCCATTCTCGGCTCTTGCGTTCAAAGTTATGACTGACCCTTATGTTGGTAAGTTAACGTTCTTCCGCGTTTACTCTGGTACTCTAGATTCTGGATCTTATGTCCAGAACTCAACTAAAGGAAAGCGTGAACGTATCGGACGTATCCTTCAAATGCACGCGAACAGCCGTCAGGAAATCTCAACGGTTTACGCTGGCGACATCGCTGCAGCTGTTGGTTTGAAAGATACAACTACTGGTGACACTTTATGTGACGAAAAGTCTCTAGTAATCTTAGAGTCCATGCAGTTCCCAGAGCCTGTAATCCAGTTATCAGTTGAGCCTAAGTCAAAAGCTGACCAAGACAAAATGACAACTGCATTGCAAAAGCTTCAAGAAGAAGATCCTACATTCCGTGCACACACTGACCAGGAAACTGGACAAGTTATCATCGCTGGAATGGGTGAACTTCACCTTGATATCATCGTTGACCGTATGCGTCGTGAATTTAAAGTGGAAGCAAACGTAGGTGCACCTCAGGTTGCATACCGTGAAACTTTCCGCGAATCAGCTAACGTTGAAGGAAAATTCGCTCGTCAATCCGGTGGACGTGGTCAATACGGACACGTTTGGATCGAATTCTCTCCAAACGAAGAAGGAAAAGGCTTCGAATTCGTTAACGGCATCGTCGGTGGTGTAGTTCCACGTGAATACATCCCTGCGGTTCAAGCTGGTCTTGAAGATGCTCTAGATCGCGGAGTTCTTGCAGGATATCCACTTGTTGACATTAAGGCAAGACTGTTTGACGGTTCTTACCACGATGTTGACTCCTCTGAAATGGCGTTTAAAATCGCTGCTTCAATGGCACTTAAGAATGCGGCTTCTAAGTGTAAGCCAGTCATACTTGAGCCTGTCATGAGGGTAGAAGTTGTTATCCCTGAAGAATACCTTGGAGATATCATGGGTATGATTACTGCTCGTCGCGGACGCGTCGAAGGTATGGATGCTCGTGGTAACGCACAAGTTGTTCGTTCGATGGTTCCACTTTCAGAAATGTTCGGTTATGCAACTGCTCTTCGTTCAAGCACACAAGGACGCGGTGTATTCTCAATGCACTTCGACCACTACGAAGAAGTACCTAAGTCTGTTTCTGAAGAAATCATCAAAAAAAATAAAGGTGAATAATTGATTTTCACCTTTTAATCAAGTATAACTACTAATGTAAGCATAACGCTGTGGAATAGGTGATCCTGTTCCACGGCACATTATAATATACTTAATTTTCATATATTAAAGGAGGATTTTTCTAATGGGAAAAGCTAAATTCGATCGTTCTAAGCCACACGTTAACATCGGTACAATTGGTCACGTTGACCATGGTAAAACTACTCTAACTGCTGCTATCACTACTGTTCTTTCTAAAGTAGGCGGCGGTGAAGCACGCGGATATGACCAAATCGACGCTGCTCCAGAAGAGCGCGAGCGCGGAATTACAATCTCAACTGCACACGTTGAGTATGAAACTGCAACTCGTCACTATGCACACGTTGACTGCCCAGGCCACGCTGACTATGTTAAGAACATGATCACTGGTGCTGCACAAATGGACGGCGGTATCCTTGTAGTATCTGCTGCTGACGGCCCAATGCCACAAACTCGTGAGCACATCCTTCTTTCTCGTCAGGTAGGCGTACCTTACCTTGTTGTATTCATGAACAAGTGTGACATGGTTGACGACGAAGAACTTCTTGAACTAGTAGAAATGGAAGTACGTGACCTTCTTTCTGAATACGACTTCCCTGGCGATGACATTCCAGTTATCAAAGGTTCTGCTCTTAAAGCTCTTGAAGGAGAGCCAGAATGGGAAGAAAAAATTAACGAGCTTATGGCTGCAGTTGATGAGTACATCCCAACACCAGCACGTGACACTGAAAAGCCATTCATGATGCCTGTTGAGGACGTATTCTCAATCACTGGCCGTGGAACAGTTGCTACTGGCCGTGTTGAGCGTGGAGTAGTTAAAGTCGGTGACGTTATCGAAATCATCGGTATGACTGAAGAGCCAAAATCAACTACTGTAACAGGTGTTGAAATGTTCCGTAAGCTTCTTGACTATGCAGAAGCTGGAGACAACATCGGTGCACTTCTTCGTGGGGTAGCTCGTGAAGATATCCAACGTGGACAAGTACTTGCTAAGCCAGGTTCTGTTAAGCCACACACAAAGTTCACTGCTGAAGTATACGTTCTTTCAAAAGAAGAAGGTGGACGTCACACTCCATTCTTCACAAACTACCGTCCACAGTTCTACTTCCGTACAACTGATGTAACTGGTATTTGTAACCTTCCTGAAGGCGTAGAAATGGTTATGCCTGGTGACAACATCGAAATGACTGTTGAACTAATCGCTCCAATCGCTATCGAAGAAGGAACTAAGTTCTCAATTCGTGAAGGCGGCCGTACTGTAGGCGCTGGCGTTGTAGCTTCAATTCAAGAGTAATTTTAATAAAACAATGAAAGCGGCTGGATGACGATTCAGCTGCTTTTTTTTTATTGGGTTGAAAATGTAGGATGCGTGTATCAAGTCTCTATCTAATACTAGAATTAACTTGATCAATGTTTTGATGGTAGGAAGATGACAACACCGATATTGATGTGAGGATAAAACAAGATCGTAAGAGATTAACGTCAGATTAAAGAAGATTATGTGCGATTAAAAGGAAACTAAGCGAGTTTATCATTACATTAAAATGTTTAGCAGACAAAGTAGAAGCAAAAGTGTGTATCGTTCCGTTTATTTCACTTTCAACAGTTTCAATGTAGCCAGTTAATCAGCCATCAACTTCAGTGATTGAACAAGGTGTTCACTTACTACTCCGCACGCATTTATGATATCCTCACCTAAAGATCAGATCAGTTTCTTCTATAATATATGCACACTCTAACACACTGCATGATATTCCACTGAATTTATGACCTTGCGGAGGAAAGGAATATTTTTCTCTGCGTCCAAATAGTTAGAAATCTTCTCACGCACTTGTAAAATCTCCGCGCGCCCGCTATAATAGTAAAAGTGTGTTAAACATAATTAAAAAGCGGAATACTTCTTGCATTTGGGTTATGTTTTATGTATAATAGACAATGTTGGTCTTTGACTGCGATGATGCGAAAGGTTGCTGACACACCCGGCCGCTTTGCCATGGCGAGTGTGTGGGAAATTTTCGCGGAGAATGTCTATTTTAAAATAGGCGAAAAGGAGGGAAAGTAATGGCAAAACAAAAAATTCGTATCCGTTTGAAAGCTTATGATCACAGGATTCTTGATCAATCCGCAGAGAAGATTGTTGAAACTGCGAAACGTTCTGGTGCGGCGGTGTCTGGTCCAATCCCACTACCTACAGAAAAGTCAATCTACACAATTCTTCGTGCGGTGCATAAGTACAAGGATTCACGTGAGCAGTTCGAAATGCGTACGCATAAACGTCTGATTGATATCATCAATCCGACTCCGCAAACGGTCGATTCACTAATGCGTTTAGACCTGCCATCAGGTGTAGATATCGAAATCAAACTTTAATAAATAAACATTATAATTCACAGGAGGTGTGACTGAAATGACCAAAGGAATCTTAGGAAGAAAGATCGGTATGACTCAAGTATTTGCTGAAAATGGCGACCTTATCCCGGTTACTGTGGTAGAAGCTTCTCCAAACGTAGTGCTTCAAGTGAAATCTGCTGAAACAGATGGTTACGAAGCAATCCAGCTTGGCTTTGAAGACAAGCGCGAAAAGCTTTCTAACAAACCTGAAAAAGTCCACGTTTCAAAAGCAAACACTGCTCCTAAGCGCTTCGTAAAGGAATTCAACGGAGTCGATGTAGCAGGATATGAAGTTGGTCAGGAAGTCAAAGTTGATATTTTCGCAGAAGGCGATATCGTAGATGTTACAGGAATCTCAAAGGGTAAAGGTTTCCAGGGTGCTATCAAGCGTCACGGACAATCTCGCGGACCAATGGCTCACGGTTCTCGTTACCACCGCCGCCCTGGTTCAATGGGTCCTGTTGCTCCAAACCGCGTATTCAAAGGTAAATTACTACCTGGACGTATGGGTGGAGAGCAAATCACTGTTCAAAACCTGCAAATCGTTAAAATTGACACAGAGCGTAACCTTCTTCTAATCAAAGGAAACGTTCCTGGTGCTAGAAAAGCCCTTCTAAAAATCAAAGGTGCTGTAAAAGCTAAGTAATTTTTACAGGAAAGGAGGAAACAAGAATGCCTAAAGTAGCATTATTAAACCAAGCTGGTTCACAAGTTGGAGAAATCGAACTTAACGATTCAGTATTTGGTATTGAGCCTAACAACCACGTAATGTTCGAAGCTGTTGTAATGCAGAGAGCTTCATTACGTCAAGGAACTCATAAAACTAAAATTCGTTCTGAAGTAGCGGGCGGTGGACGTAAGCCGTGGAAACAAAAAGGAACTGGACGCGCGCGTCAAGGTTCAATCCGTTCTCCACAATGGCGCGGTGGCGGTACTGTTTTCGGACCAGTTCCACGCAGTTACAGCTATAAATTGCCTAAGAAAGTTCGTCGTTTAGCAATCAAATCTGCTTTATCATCAAAAGTACAATCTGAAAACATCCTTGTTCTTGAAAGCCTTGCTTTTGAAGCTCCAAAGACAAAGGAATTCAAAACTGTACTTAGCGGTCTTTCCGTTAACACGAAAGCCTTGATCGTTACAGCAGGTCTTGAAGAGAACGTAGCACTTTCAGCACGTAACATTCCTGGAGTAACTGTTGTTACTGCTGATGGAATTAACGTATTGGATGTTCTAAATCATGATAAGCTGATCATGACAAAAGCAGCTGTTGAAAAAGTAGAGGAGGTGCTTGCATAATGGATGCACGCGATATCATTAAGCGCCCCGTTATTACAGAACGTTCTTCTGACCTAATGGCTGAGAAGAAATACACTTTCGAAGTTGATACTAGAGCTAACAAGACTCAAGTTAAAGATGCTATTCAAACTATTTTCGGCGTAAAAGTTGAAAAAGTTAACATCATGAACTACAAAGGTAAGTTCAAGCGTATGGGCAAGTTCGGCGGTTACACAAATAAGCGTCGTAAAGCAATCGTTAAACTTACTCAAGACAGCAAAGAAATCGAATTCTTCGAAGTATAATAATCCAATAAGAAGAGGAGGGAAACGAAATGGCGATTAAAAAGTACAAACCTACCTCCAACGGTCGTCGTAATATGACAGCATCTGATTTTGCTGAAATTACAACTGACAAGCCGGAAAAATCCTTGCTTGCTCCGTTGCACAGAAAAGGCGGTCGTAACAACCAGGGTAAGTTAACTGTTCGTCATCAAGGTGGCGGTCATAAGCGTCAGTACAGAATCATCGACTTTAAACGTACAAAAGATGGCATTCCAGGACGCGTTGCCACAATTGAGTATGATCCAAACCGTTCAGCAAACATTGCGTTAATTAATTATGTAGATGGTGAAAAGAAGTATATCCTAGCTCCTAAAAACCTAGTAGTAGGTATGGAAGTTATGTCTGGCCCAACAGCTGACATTAAAGTAGGTAACGCTCTTCCACTAGCTAACATTCCAGTTGGTACAGTAGTACACAACATCGAGTTGAAGCCTGGTAAAGGCGGACAATTAGTTCGTTCTGCTGGAACTTCTGCACAGGTTCTTGGTAAAGAAGGTAAATATGTATTGATTCGTTTGAACTCAGGCGAAGTACGTATGATTCTTGCTGAGTGCCGTGCGACTGTAGGTCAAGTTGGTAACGAACAACACGAATTGATCAACATCGGTAAAGCAGGTCGTTCACGCTGGTTAGGCAAGCGCCCAACAGTTCGTGGATCTGTAATGAACCCTAACGATCACCCACACGGCGGTGGTGAAGGACGCTCTCCAATCGGACGTAAATCACCAATGTCACCATGGGGCAAGCCGACTCTTGGATTCAAGACTCGCAAAAAGAAAAACAAATCCGACAAGTTTATTGTACGTCGTCGTAAAAAATAACGGGATTGATCTACGGTTCGCGGGAACCGTAGCGCAATCACGAAGGGAGGTTCAATCATGGGTCGCAGCTTAAAAAAAGGACCTTTTGTTGATGAGCACTTAATCACAAAGATCGAAAAGTTAAATGAAACTGAAGGCAAGAAGGTTGTTAAAACTTGGTCTCGCCGTTCAACGATCTTCCCACAATTCATCGGACACACTATTGCTGTCTACGATGGTCGCAAACATGTACCTGTTTATGTCACTGAAGACATGGTAGGCCACAAGCTTGGAGAATTCGCTCCAACTCGTACTTACAAAGGTCATGGTAATGACGATAAGAAAACAAGACGTTAATGAGAGGAGGGCATCCAAATGCAAGCTAAAGCTGTTGCAAGAACAGTTCGTATTGCTCCTCGTAAAGCTCGCTTAGTTCTAGATTTAATTCGAGGAAAGCAAGTTGGTGAAGCAGTTGCTATTTTAAACCTTACCCCAAAAGCAGCTTCTCCAATCGTAGAAAAAGTGTTGAAGTCTGCATTGGCGAATGCAGAGCACAACTATGAGATGGATGTTAATAACCTTGTCGTATCGGAAGCTTACGCTAACGAAGGACCAACGTTGAAACGTTTCCGTCCACGTGCTATGGGACGTGCAAGTGCTATTAACAAACGTACTAGCCACATTACAATCGTTTTATCAGAAAAGAAGGAGGGATAATCAGTGGGTCAAAAAGTAAATCCAGTCGGTTTGCGTGTCGGAATCATCCGTGATTGGGAATCAAAATGGTACGCAGGCAAAGACTACGCTGATCTTTTACACGAAGACCTTAAGGTTCGTGAGTACATCACTAAGCGTTTACGCGATGCATCTCTTTCTAAAGTAGAAATCGAGCGCGCTGCAAACCGCTTGAATGTAACTGTTCACACTGCGAAGCCAGGAATGGTTATCGGTAAGGGTGGTACAGAAGTTGAAGCACTTCGTAAAGCGCTAAACGAACTGACAGGCAAACGTGTTCATATAAACATTCTTGAAATCAAAAAAGCTGATATCGATGCGAAATTGGTTGCTGAAAACATTGCACGCCAATTGGAAAACCGTGTATCTTTCCGTCGCGCACAAAAGCAAGTTATCCAACGTGCAATGCGTGCTGGTGCTAAAGGTATCAAGACAATGGTCTCCGGACGTCTTGGCGGTGCAGACATCGCTCGTTCAGAACAATACAGCGAAGGAACAGTTCCACTTCATACTCTTCGTGCCGATATCGATTATGCTACTGCTGAAGCAGATACAACTTACGGTAAGCTAGGCGTTAAAGTATGGATTTATCGTGGAGAGGTCCTTCCTACGAAGAAGAAAACTGAGGAAGGAGGCAAATAATATGTTATTGCCTAAACGCGTTAAATATCGCCGTCAACACCGTGGCAAGATGCGCGGTCAAGCTAAAGGCGGTACTGAAGTAAACTTCGGTGAATTCGGTTTACAAGCTCTTGAAGCTTCTTGGATCACAAACCGTCAAATCGAATCTGCCCGTATTGCAATGACTCGTTACATGAAACGTGGCGGTAAAGTCTGGATTAAGATTTTCCCTCATAAGCCATATACTGCAAAGCCTCTAGAAGTCCGAATGGGTTCTGGTAAAGGTGCTCCTGAAGGTTGGGTAGCAGTTGTTAAACCAGGCAAAGTAATGTTCGAAGTTGCTGGCGTATCTGAAGAGATCGCACGCGAAGCATTACGCCTTGCATCACACAAGCTTCCTGTAAAGTGCAAGTTTGTTAAACGAGAAGAAATTGGTGGTGAATCTAATGAAAGCTAATGACATTCGTGACCTTACCACTGCTGAAATTGAACAAAAAGTTAAATCATTAAAAGAAGAGCTATTCAACCTGCGCTTTCAATTAGCGACTGGACAACTTGAAAACACAGCTCGCATTCGTGAAGTACGCAAAGCGATTGCTCGCATGAAAACTGTAATTCGTGAACGAGAGATCGGCGTTAACAGATAATTGAGAGGAGGTTCTCACAATGAGTGAACGCAACCAACGCAAAGTTTATACTGGACGCGTAGTATCTGACAAGATGGACAAAACTGTTACTGTTCTTGTAGAAACTTACAAAAAGCATCCTTTATACGGCAAGCGTGTAAAATACTCTAAGAAATTCAAAGCTCATGATGAGCAAAACGAAGCAAAAATCGGCGACGTAGTACGTATCATGGAAACTCGTCCGCTATCTGCCACAAAACGCTTCCGTCTTGTAGAAGTGGTGGAAAAAGCTGTTATTATCTAATTGTTCGGATTAAGGTTTATTCCGAAGGGAGGTTACTCGCATGATCCAACAGGAAACACGTTTAAAAGTTGCTGATAATTCAGGTGCACGTGAGGTTCTTACTATTAAGGTTCTTGGCGGTTCTGGCCGTAAGACTGCAAATATCGGAGACGTTATCGTTTGCACAGTGAAACAAGCAACACCAGGTGGCGTTGTTAAAAAAGGTGACGTTGTCAGAGCAGTTATCGTTCGTACAAAAACTGGTATGCGCCGTACTGACGGTTCATACATCAAATTTGACGAGAATGCTTGTGTAATCATCCGTGACGATAAGAGTCCTCGTGGTACTCGTATCTTCGGACCAGTTGCACGTGAGCTTCGTGATAACAACTTCATGAAGATCGTTTCATTAGCTCCAGAAGTACTATAATCTATTTCAAATGCCTTTAAGGAGGTGCACACAGATGCATGTAAAAAAAGGTGACAAAGTAATGGTCATCTCTGGTAAGGACAAAGGCAAAACAGGGATCATCCTTGAAGCTTTTCCAAAGCAAAGCCGAGTTCTTGTAGAAGGAATCAACATCGTGAAAAAACACGCTAAGCCTTCTCAAGTAAATCCACAAGGTGGAATCTTGAACCAGGAAGCACCTATCCATGTATCAAACGTAATGCCTGTAGATCCGAAGTCTGGCAAGCCAACCCGAGTTGGTTACACTGTCGAGAACGGCAAAAAGGTACGCGTTGCTAAACAATCCGGTGAAGTTCTAGATAAATAGTCTATTGAAGAAGGGAGGTACAATCGATGAACCGCCTAAAAGAAAAGTTCAACAATGAAATTACTCCTGCTCTTATGAGCAAGTTTAACTATAAGTCAATCATGGAAGTTCCTAAACTTGAAAAGATCGTAATCAACATGGGTGTAGGTGACGCTGTTGCCAACGCTAAAGCTCTTGATGTTGCAGTTGAGGAATTAGCTACGATCACTGGTCAAAAGCCAGTTGTGACTCGTGCTAAGAAATCAATCGCTGGTTTCCGCCTTCGTGAAGGTATGCCAATCGGTGCGAAAGTAACTCTTCGCGGTGAGCGCATGTACGAATTCATCGACAAGTTAATTTCAGTATCTTTACCACGTGTACGTGACTTCCGCGGTATTTCGAAGAAGTCTTTCGACGGACGCGGTAACTACACACTTGGTGTTAAAGAACAGTTAATCTTCCCTGAAATTGATTACGATAAAGTAAATAAAGTACGTGGCATGGACATTGTTATTGTAACGACTGCTAACACTGATGAAGAAGCTCGTGAACTATTAACACAATTCGGAATGCCATTTCAAAAGTAATCTCTAATAAGAGGGAGGCGAAAACGTGGCTAAGAAATCAATGATTGCGAAACAAAAACGCACGCCTAAATATAAAGTACAAGAGTACACTCGCTGTGAGCGCTGCGGCCGTCCGCACTCTGTATACCGCAAATTTAAGCTTTGCCGTATTTGTTTCCGTGAATTAGCATACAAAGGACAAATTCCTGGTGTGAAAAAAGCTAGCTGGTAAAACTGAAAGCTCTGGAAGGAGGTAAATTAAATGGTCATGACAGATCCGATTGCAGATTTGCTAACTCGTATTCGTAATGCGAATATGGTTCGTCACGAAAAATTAGAAGTACCTGCTTCTAACATTAAAAAAGAAATCGCTGAGATCCTTAAGCGTGAAGGTTTCGTGCGTGACGTTGAATATATCGAAGACAATAAGCAAGGTATCATCCGTATCTTCTTGAAGTACGGTTCAAACAACGAGCGTGTTATCACTGGTCTTAAGAGAATCAGTAAGCCAGGACTTCGCGTTTATGCAAAATCTACTGAAGTACCACGTGTACTTAACGGTTTAGGTATTGCTCTAGTTTCAACTTCAAACGGCGTTTTAACTGACAAAGAAGCTCGCGCTAAGCAAGTGGGCGGAGAAGTTCTAGCATACGTTTGGTAATAGATTTTTCTGAATGAATGGAGGTGCAACAAATGTCACGCGTAGGTAAAAAACCAATTGAAATTCCAGCTGGTGTTACTGTTACTCTTGATAATAATCATGTAACAGTAAAAGGACCAAAAGGTGAATTGTCTCGTACTTTTCACTCTGACATCGAAATCAAGATCGAAGAGAACGTAATCAACATCGCTCGTCCAACTGATAACAAAGAACATCGTGCATTGCACGGTACGACTCGTGCGGTTCTTGCTAACATGGTTGAGGGTGTATCTAAAGGATTCGAAAGAGGTCTTGAGCTAGTAGGTGTCGGTTACCGTGCAGCTAAGCAAGGTAACAAGCTTGTACTTAACGTAGGATACTCTCATCCAGTTGAAATCGAGGCAGAAAAAGGCCTTGAAATCGAAGTTCCTTCTAATACGAAAATCGTTATTAAAGGTACTGATAAAGAGCGTGTTGGCGCATTGGCTGCTAACATCCGTGACGTACGTCCACCAGAGCCTTACAAAGGCAAAGGTATTCGTTATGAAGGCGAATATGTACGCCGCAAAGAAGGTAAAACAGGTAAGTAATGCCGCATAGGTTAACGAAAGGAGTGACGTAAATGATTACGAAGGCTGATAAAAACGCTACTCGCCGTAAAAGACACGGTCGTGTCCGTGCGAAACTTAGCGGAACTGAAGCTCGTCCTCGTCTAAATGTGTTCCGTTCTAACAAGCACATTTATGCTCAACTAATCGACGATGTAAAGGGAGTAACTCTAGCGAGTGCTTCTACTTTAGATAAAGAAATTAATGTTGAAGGCAACAACCTTGAAGCAGCAAAGCAAATCGGTGAATTGATCGCTAAGCGTGCTGTGGAAAAAGGTTATAAGTCAGTAGTATTTGACCGTGGCGGATACCTCTATCATAGCCGCATCCAGGCACTAGCTGATGCTGCCCGCGAAAACGGCTTAGAATTTTAATAAAAAAAGGAGGGACATACAAAGATGCGTCGTATTGATCCAAACAAACTTGAACTTGAAGAACGCGTAGTTACGATTAACCGTGTTGCTAAAGTTGTTAAAGGTGGACGCCGTTTCCGTTTTTCTGCTCTTGTAGTAGTAGGAGATAAAAACGGTAATGTCGGGATGGGTACTGGTAAAGCACAAGAAGTACCTGAAGCGATTCGCAAAGCTATCGAAGATGCGAAGAAGAACCTAATCCAAGTACCTATGGTTGGTACTACAATTCCACACCAGGTTATCGGACACTTTGGTGCTGGTGAAATCCTTCTGAAGCCTGCTTCTGAAGGTACAGGAGTTATCGCTGGCGGACCAGTTCGTGCGGTACTAGAATTAGCAGGTGTTGCTGACATTCTGTCTAAGTCACTTGGAACTAACACTCCAATCAACATGGTTCGTGCAACTCTTGAAGGTCTATCTCAACTTAAGCGTGCAGAGGAAGTAGCGAAGCTTCGCGGTAAATCTGTGGAAGAACTTTTAGGTTAAGGAGGGAAATCAAATGGCTAACAAATTAGAAATTACCCTCACTCGCAGCCTGATCGGCCGTCCGCAAGATCAGCGCGAAACAGTTAAGGCTCTTGGCTTACGTAAAATGAACCAAACAGTTGAGCAACAAGATAATGCAGCAATCCGCGGCATGATCAACAAAGTTTCTCACCTTGTAACTGTAAACGAAAAATAATTTATCCTTTTTAAAATAAGGAGGTGCCAACATGAAACTTCATGAATTAAAACCTGCAGAAGGTTCCCGTAAAGAACGTAAACGTCTAGGACGTGGTATCGGTTCTGGTCAAGGTAAAACTGCTGGTAAAGGTCATAAAGGTCAAAACGCTCGTTCTGGCGGCGGTGTACGCCCTGGTTTTGAAGGTGGTCAAACTCCTTTATTCCGACGCTTGCCGAAACGCGGTTTCACGAACATCAACCGCAAAGAGTACGCAGTCGTTAACCTTGATGCTTTGAACGTATTCGAAGATGGAACTGAAGTGACTCCAGAACTTTTAATTGAGACAGGTCTTGTCAGGAAAGAATTAGCGGGTATTAAAGTACTTGCTAAAGGAAGCCTTGAAAAGAAACTAACTGTTAAAGCTCATAAGTTCTCCTCTGCAGCCGAAGAAGCGATCAAAGCTGCCGGCGGTCAAACTGAGGTGATTTAATGTTCCAGACAATCTCCAATTTTATGCGCGTGGGTGAAATTAGAAATAAAATTCTCTTCACCCTTTTAATGTTGATTGTATTTCGTCTCGGTACATTTATTCCTGTACCGAACGTAAATGCAGATATTTTAAAAGCACAGGATGACATGAGTGTCTTCGGAGTGCTGAATACTTTCGGTGGCGGTGCGCTGCAGAACTTCTCCATCTTCGCGATGGGAATCATGCCGTACATCACCGCTTCAATCATCATCCAGCTCTTGCAGATGGATGTTGTGCCAAAGTTTACCGAATGGTCCAAACAAGGAGAAGTCGGACGCCGTAAATTAGCTCAGTTTACCCGCTATTTCACGATCGTTCTTGGTTTTATCCAGGCACTAGGTATGTCTTATGGCTTTAACAATATGGCAGGCGGATTATTGATCCAGAATGCCGGTATCGCTACTTACCTGCTGATTGCTACGGTCTTGACTGCCGGAACTGCATTTCTAATGTGGCTCGGCGAGCAAATCACTGCAAAAGGCGTAGGGAACGGTATTTCAATCATTATCTTTGCAGGTATCGTTGCTGGTATTCCGACAATGGTCAACCAGATTTATGCACAGCAGTTCTCTGATGCTGGGGACGCATTGTTCCTGCGCATTGTGACTATGTTGCTTATTCTATTGGCTGTTATTGCAATCGTTGTGGGTGTTATTTTCATCCAGCAGGCAACACGTAAGATACCAATTCAATACGCTAAACGCATGAGCGCAGGAAACAACGCGGTTGGCGGCCAGAACACTCACCTTCCTTTGAAAGTGAATGCTGCTGGTGTCATCCCGGTCATCTTTGCGATTTCGTTTATCGTTACGCCTCCGACAATCGCTCAGTTCTTCGGCACAAATGATGTGACACTTTGGATTCAGAAGACGTTTGATTATACACAGCCGATCGGTATGATCGTCTATGTGGCATTGATCATTGCGTTCACGTATTTCTATGCGTTCATCCAGGTGAATCCTGAACAGGTTGCCGAAAACCTGAAGAAGCAAGGTGGATATGTCCCAGGCATCCGGCCGGGCAAAAACACACAGGAGTACCTGACTAGGGTTCTTTACCGCCTGACATTCGTCGGCGCGATTTTCCTTTCAGTAATCTCTGTGCTGCCAGTATTTTTCATTCAATTTGCTGGTCTGCCTCAATCCGTGCAGATTGGCGGAACAAGCTTGCTGATCGTAGTCGGCGTTGCGCTTGAAACGATGAAGCAGCTTGAAGCTCAGCTTGTAAAACGCCATTATAAAGGCTTTATAAAATAAGATTTAGGGGACTCATTAGTTCCCTGATTCTTTAATAGAGACTGAGGGGGGAAATCTTGTGAATTTGGTTCTGATGGGGCTTCCGGGTGCCGGGAAGGGCACGCAAGCCGATAAAATTGTTGGTAAGTACAACATCCCTCATATCTCAACAGGAGATATGTTCCGTGCAGCTATCAAAGAAGGAACGGAACTTGGATTACAGGCAAAATCATTTATGGACAAAGGAGAGCTAGTTCCTGATGAAGTTACAATCGGGATTGTCCGTGAACGCTTAAGCAAAGCTGACTGTGAAAAAGGATTCCTCTTGGATGGATTCCCACGCACAGTAGCCCAAGCTGAAGCTCTGGACACTATGCTTGCTGATCTTGGAAAGAAAATTGATTTTGTCATTAACATTGATGTTGATCAAAGCATCTTAATGGAACGTCTGACAGGACGCAGGATTTGTAAGAACTGCGGCGCTACCTACCACCTTGTGTTCAACCCTCCTGCAAAGGAAGGCGTGTGTGACCGTTGTGGCGGCGAGCTTTACCAGCGCGCTGATGATAATGCCGAAACTGTTCAAAACCGTCTGGATGTAAATGTCCAGCAAACAAAGCCTCTGTTGAACTTCTATGAAGATAAAGGCTACCTACGCAATATTAACGGTCAGCAAGACATTAATGTCGTTTTTGCTGATATCGAAGGATTGCTTGGGGGCTTAAATTAATGATCGTTTGTAAAACCTCTCGTGAAATAGAGATTATGCGAGAAGCAGGTCGCATTGTAGCGATGACTCACCAGGAGTTGAAAAAGCATATTGCTCCTGGCATTACAACTAAAGAATTGGATGCCATTGCCGAGGATTTCATCCGCAAACAAGGTGCAAGTCCTTCTTTTAAAGGTTATAATGGTTTTCGCGGCAGCATCTGTGCATCTGTTAATAACGAACTAGTTCACGGGATACCTGGCGAACGGGTTCTGAAAGATGGGGACATCATCAGTATCGATATCGGAGCAAAGTACAACGGATACCACGGGGACTCTGCATGGACTTACCCGGTAGGAAAGATTGATGAGCAAGCCCAGCGTCTATTGGACGTGACTGAAGAGTCGTTGTTCACAGGCTTGAAAGAAGCCAAGCCAGGGGAACGTCTTTCGAACATCTCCCATGCGATTCAAACGTATGTGGAATCAGAAGGCTTTTCTATTGTTCGTGAGTATGTCGGCCATGGAATTGGGCAAGAATTGCATGAGGACCCGCAAATTCCTCATTACGGACCTCCTAACAGAGGACCTAGGCTGAAGCCTGGTATGGTTCTATGCATAGAACCGATGGTGAATGCAGGAAGCCGCTATGTTAATACGTTAGCCGATGATTGGACTGTTGTAACGGTTGACGGTAAAATGTGTGCCCATTTTGAGCATACAATCGCAATCACAGAGACTGGTTATGAGATTTTAACCAAAGTCTGATTACAGTGATTGACCGTCTGGATCTGTTTTTAGTCTTTAAATAGGCGGAAATGTGATTTCTATGCGGACGGGATGCCAGCTTTATGTTATAATCATAAGGTTGAGTTTTTCTCAATGATATTCTCAATTACTTGCTGCTTAGAACGTGTCACAAATAGGAAGCTACATTCCGTCAACGCGGAGTATTTGATTTAATACGATTTGAATAAAGAAGGGAGACCAGTTTATGGCGAAAGATGATGTAATTGAAATTGAAGGCACAGTATTAGAAACTTTGCCTAATGCAATGTTTAAGGTAGAATTAGAGAATGGTCATACAGTGTTGGCTCATGTTTCCGGCAAAATCAGAATGCACTTCATTCGGATCCTGCCTGGAGATAAAGTAACAGTTGAGCTTTCTCCATATGATTTGACTCGCGGAAGAATTACTTACCGCTTTAAATAAACCGTGACTCCGTACTATCAAGGAGGTTAGAGTAATGAAAGTGAGACCATCTGTTAAGCCGATTTGCGAAAAATGTAAAGTTATTCGCAGAAAAGGCAAAGTTATGGTGATCTGTGAAAACCCTAAACATAAACAAAAACAAGGATAATTTTAAAGGAGGTGCGCATCTAGATGGCACGTATTGCTGGTGTAGATATTCCACGTGAAAAGCGTGTAGTTATTGCTTTAACATACATTTACGGAATCGGCAGACCAACTGCTGAGAAGGTTCTAGCTGAAGCTGGTGTTACTGAAGACACTCGTGTTCGCGATCTTACTGAAGAAGAACTTAACAAAATCCGTGATATCATTGACAAGTTAAAGGTTGAAGGTGACCTTCGCCGTGAAATCTCATTAAACATCAAGCGTCTAATGGAGATTGGTTCATATCGTGGCTTGCGTCATCGTCGTGGCTTGCCTGTTCGCGGTCAAAACACGAAGAACAACGCACGTACTCGTAAAGGCCCACGTAAGACTGTAGCTAACAAGAAAAAATAATCCGTAAAGGAGGGTAACATTTAAATGGCTCGTAAAACTAATACACGCAAACGCCGCGTCAAAAAGAATATTGAAAGTGGAGTTGCGCATATTCGTTCAACTTTCAACAATACTATCGTAACAATTACAGACGTACATGGTAATGCATTATCATGGTCTAGTGCAGGTGCGCTTGGTTTCAAGGGTTCACGTAAATCCACTCCATTCGCAGCACAAATGGCAGCAGAAACTGCGGCTAAAACTTCAATGGAACATGGTTTGAAAACACTTGAGGTTACTGTTAAGGGACCAGGTGCTGGCCGTGAAGCAGCAATCCGTGCTCTTCAAGCAGCAGGTCTTGAAGTTACAGCAATTAAAGATGTAACTCCAGTTCCACATAACGGTTGCCGCCCGCCAAAACGTCGCCGTGTTTAATTTTTCTGTATAGAATTTGTAGTCCTGTCTATAATGGGATATGATACAAATATTTTCTAGGTATACAGAAATCTTTAATCCAGTTGTTGTGCACAAACGGGAACGTATACATGGGGGAATTTCGGTAAGGTAAAGAACCTGCCGGGGTTTCGACGTTTTGAAGGAGGGTATATTTGATGATCGAAATAGAAAAACCAAAAATCGAAACGGTTGAGATCAGCGATGATGCCAAGTACGGCAAGTTTGTCGTAGAACCGCTTGAGCGTGGATATGGTACAACTTTGGGTAACTCCTTACGTCGTATCCTATTATCCTCACTCCCAGGTGCAGCTGTCACATCGATTCAAATCGATGGAGTACTTCATGAGTTCTCAACAATTGAAGGCGTCGTAGAAGATGTAACATCAATCATTCTAAACGTTAAGAAATTAGCGTTGAAAATCTACTCTGATGAAGAGAAGACACTTGAAATCGATTTACAGGGCGAGGGTCCAGTGACTGCAGCTGCAATCACGCATGATAGTGATGTTGAAATCCTTAATCCGGATCTTCATATCGCTACTCTTTCTAGCAAAGGTTCATTGCGTATGCGCCTGACTGCAAGAAGAGGCCGCGGATACAATCCTGCTGACCAAAATAAGCGGGAAGACCAGCCGATCGGTGTCATTCCTATCGACTCAATCTATACACCGGTTTCACGCGTATCTTATCAAGTAGAAAACACTCGCGTAGGGCAAATGACGAACTATGACAAGCTGGTATTTGACGTATGGACAGATGGCAGCACAGGTCCTAAGGAAGCAATTGCACTAGGTTCTAAAATCCTGACTGAGCACTTGAACATTTTTGTCGGCTTGACTGATGAAGCTCAAAATGCTGAGATCATGGTAGAGAAAGAAGAAGACCAAAAAGAAAAAGTTCTGGAAATGACAATTGAGGAACTCGATCTTTCTGTTCGTTCATATAACTGCTTAAAGCGTGCCGGTATCAACACTGTCCAGGAGCTTGCTCACAAGACAGAGGAAGATATGATGAAGGTTCGCAACCTAGGCAGAAAATCACTAGAAGAAGTAAAAGCAAAACTAGAAGAGCTAGGCTTAGGCTTACGCAAAGATGACTAGTTAATGCAGATTAACTAGGCATTTTGCTGTCAGTACTAATACTGCCGGCTTATGACTTCAACAAAGGAGGGAAACACTCATGGGATACAGAAAGTTAGGACGCACAAGTGCCCAGCGTAAAGCAATGCTACGTGACTTAACAACTGATTTGATTATCAATGAGCGTATTGAAACTACTGAAACACGTGCGAAAGAGCTTCGTTCAGTTGTTGAGAAAATGATTACTCTTGGAAAGCGCGGAGACCTTCATGCTCGCCGTCAAGCATCTGCTTGGGTTCGTAACGAAGTTGCAAACGCTGAAACAAACCAGGATGCAGTTCAAAAACTATTCGCTGACATCGCTCCACGCTATGCAGAGCGCCAAGGTGGATACACTCGTATTATGAAACTTGGACCACGTCGCGGTGACGGTGCGCCAATGGTAATTATCGAGTTAGTTTAATACCCCATTAAACACTCAAACAAGGGCGATGGACAGTTTATACAAACTTGTTTCATCCCCTTTTTTTGCTATATAGGGTCAATTTCTTTTAAAACTAAAAAAGCAGCACAAGCCAAAAACGAGCGTTATGATGCGCAGGCCATTGGGAAAGAAGAGTTCACTGGCCCCATCGGCCGGTTACTTCAGGACTCTCCTGAATCGGTTATCGATAGTTGCTTCATCTATTGATAATCGGAGCTGTTCTGCCTGTCTCGTCTAGCTCATGTACTTCTCCCCCCGGTCCTAATAGGACCTGCAGTTTGCGGATCGCTTCCGCCTGGGGAGAGGTGCAGGCTTTTTTTTATATGCAACGAATTTTTATATTATAAAAAAGTAAATACAAAGAGAAGAGCCAGTTAAGAAGAGTTGAGAGGAGGGCGGAGATGAATAAACCCTTAGTTAGAATAGAAAATGTATCTTTCAGTTATGAAGGGCAGCAGACTCCCGCATTAAAAGACATCAGTTTTGATATTTTTGAAGGAGAATGGCTGGCGATTGTCGGGCATAACGGTTCTGGCAAATCCACACTTGCAAAACTATTGAATGGCCTTCAATTTCCGCAGCAAGGTTCGATTGAGGTTTGCGAAGTCACTTTGTCAGAGGATACAGTATGGGATGTAAGAGAAAATGTAGGAATGGTTTTTCAAAATCCTGATAACCAGTTTGTAGGAACAACGGTTCGGGATGATGTGGCTTTTGGTCTGGAAAATCACGGTATACCTAGAGAAACAATGGTAGAGCGCGTGCAGACTTCACTTGATAAAGTCAATATGGGAACCTTTCTAAATCAAGAGCCGCACCATCTGTCTGGCGGCCAAAAACAGCGCGTTGCCATTGCTGGTGTGCTGGCACTGCAGCCGTCGATCATTATATTGGATGAAGCAACATCCATGCTTGACCCAAGAGGCCGTGCAGAGGTAATCAAAACGATCCGTGAGTTGAAGGATCGTGAAAACATAACGGTCGTATCAATCACCCATGACCTTGAAGAAGCAGCAAAAGCGGACAGGATCATCGTCATGAACAAAGGGGAGCTATACCGTGAAGGAACTCCCGAGGAAATTTTTGAAATGGATGAAGAGCTGATTAATCTGGGTCTGGATATTCCCTTCCCTGTAAAAATGAGCAAAATCATGCGTGAAAAAGGAATTGAACTTACGAAATCATATTTGACAGAAGAAGAGCTGGTGACGGAATTATGGACATCTCACTCAAAAATGTAGAATATCGTTACCAGGCTGATTCCCCATTCGAGCGTCTCGCGATTTCAGATGTATCGATCGATGTACCTTCAGGAACGTACCTGGCCATTATTGGTCATACAGGATCAGGCAAGTCAACTGTGCTGCAGCACTTGAATGCTCTTTTGAAGCCGACAAAAGGCTCTGTTCTGATCGGCAGCAGGGAAATCAAGGCTGGACGGAAAGAGAAGAACTTGAAGGGTGTCCGCCAGAAGGTGGGGATTGTCTTTCAGTTCCCGGAACATCAGTTATTCGAGGAAACTGTCGAAAAGGATATCATGTTTGGTCCGATGAATTTTGGCGTTACGGAGAAAGAAGCGAAGTCACGGGCAAAAGCCGCAATCAACCTGGTCGGTTTACCCGAAGAAATCCTTGAAAAATCACCGTTCGATCTTTCAGGCGGACAAATGCGCCGTGTAGCCATTGCCGGAGTTCTGGCAATGGAGCCGGAGGTCATCGTATTGGACGAGCCAACTGCAGGTTTGGATCCACGAGGACGGAAAGAAATCATGGACTTATTTTATTCCCTTCATAAAAAAAGAAATTTATCTACTGTTCTTGTTACCCACAGTATGGAAGATGCTGCCCGCTATGCGGATGATATCGTTGTCATGCACCATGGAAAAGTTTTTACAAAAGGCACGCCTGAACAGATTTTCTCAAATCCCAAGGCTTTGATGGAATTGGGGCTGGATGTACCGGAAGTAGTTGGCTTGCAGTTGAGGATCGAAGAAGCCTTCAATACTAAGTTTAGCAAAATCAGCCTTTCCGAGGATGAACTCGCCGAAATGGTGGCAGAGTTTCTGGAAGGGGGCGTTCCAAAATGATGGAGAAAATGATTTTTGGTCGTTATGTGCCTGGAGACTCTATCCTTCATCGGATGGACCCGCGTTCCAAGCTGATCATCGTATTCCTTTTCGTGATAGTCGTATTTATCGCGAACAATGTGATGACGTACGGAGTGTTAGCTGCTTATACGCTTATTATGGTCGGACTCTCGAGGATCCCGCTTAGGTTTTTATATGGCGGGCTCAAGCCAGTATTTTTTCTGGTGATTTTCACGTTCCTGCTCCATATCTTCATGACAAAAGAAGGCGATGTCATCTTCGAGTTGGGATGGCTGCAAATATATGAAGAAGGTCTCAGGCAAGGTATCTTCATTTCATTGAGGTTCCTGCTGCTGATTTTGATCACGTCACTATTGACCCTGACTACTACGCCAATCGAAATCACTGATGGACTGGAGACATTGCTGAATCCTTTGAAGAAATTTAAATTCCCCGTCCATGAGCTGGCGTTGATGATGTCGATTTCGCTTAGATTCATTCCGACGCTCATGCAGGAAACAGACAAAATCATGAAGGCTCAAACGGCCAGGGGAGTAGAGTATAACAGCGGTCCGATCAAAGACCGAATCAAAGCGATTGTTCCATTGCTGATTCCCTTGTTCATCAGTTCGTTCAAGCGGGCGGAGGAACTGGCGGTCGCAATGGAAGCAAGAGGCTACAAGGGCGGCGAAGGACGCACGAAATACCGCCAGCTGAACTGGGGTATGCCGGATACTATGATGATTTTATTCCTGGCTACTGTCACGGTTCTATTATTCGTTTTAAGAGGGTAATCACTATGCCGCGAATCAAATGCACAATTTCATACGATGGCACAGGTTTTTCTGGCTACCAGGTTCAGCCAGGAAAAAGGACTGTCCAGGGTGAGCTGGAAAAGACCCTTGAAAGGCTGAACAAGGGTACAAGCATCAGGGTCAATGCGTCAGGCCGTACAGACGCAGGAGTCCATGCCCGCGGTCAGGTCATCCATTTTGACACAACGCTTGAAATTGAGCCTGCCAGGTGGCTAAAAGCGCTTAATTCATTATTACCTGATGAAATTGCCGTTCTTTCAGTAGATATAGCGGAATCCGATTTCCATGCACGCTTTGATGCCGTCGGCAAGGAGTACCGTTATTTCTTGCTGCTGTCAAAGCATCGGAACCCTTTCCAGCGCAACTATGCTTACCAATTCCAGTATGAACTCGATCTTGAGGCAATGAGAGAAGCTAGCAAACAGTTGTTAGGGACACATGACTTCACTAGTTTTTGCTCAGCCAGAACAGAAGTAGAGGACAGGGTAAGAACCTTGAAGGAAATCGATTTTTACGAGGAGAACGGTCTGCTGGTATTAAGGTTTGTCGGTGATGGCTTTCTGTACAATATGGTAAGAATCCTGGTTGGGACATTACTGGAGGTCGGGGCAGGCAGGAGAGCACCAAACAGCATGCTGCAGCTGCTTGAGGACATGGACCGTACCAGGGCGGGCAAGACTGCCCCTGGACATGGACTGTACTTGTGGAAGGTCTTTTATAACGAAAAAGAGTTAGCAATTCGAAAATAAATTTTAAAAAAATGATATGACAACTAATCCTGGTGTTGACAATCTCTCAACCACAGGTTAAGATATCATATGTATGTATTTTAAACCCACGATCAGCCCCGGAAGAGCTTTATCGTGTTTGAAAATATACCAAAATGAACTTGATTTTTTTTTGACTATTTAGGAGGGAAACTCATGCGTACAACGTTTATGGCAAATGCCAACAATATCGAGCGTAAATGGTACGTAGTTGACGCTGCAGGCAAGACTCTTGGTCGCCTTTCAACTGAAGTTGCAGCTATTCTACGTGGTAAACATAAACCAACTTTCACACCACATGTTGACACTGGTGATCACGTAATCATCATCAACGCTTCTCAGATCGAACTTACTGGTAAGAAACTGACTGACAAAATCTACTACCGCCACACAATGCACCCAGGTGGATTGAAGCAAAGAACAGCTCTTGAAATGCGTACGAACTACGCTGAAAAGATGCTTGAACTTGCAATCAAAGGCATGCTTCCAAAGAACTCTCTTGGACGCCAAATGTTTAAAAAGCTTCATGTATATGCTGGTAACGAGCATCCACATCAAGCACAACAACCTGAAGTTTACGAACTTCGCGGATAATTAAGAGGAGGTAATTAACTTGGCACAGGTTCAATATATCGGTACCGGTCGTCGTAAGAGCTCCGTTGCGCGAGTTCGTTTAGTACCAGGCACTGGAAAAATTACAATCAATGATCGTGAAATCGAAGACTATATCCCATTCGCAGCTCTACGTGAAGTAGTTAAGCAGCCGCTTGTTGCTACTGAAACTGTAGGAAGCTACGATATCCACGTTAATGTAAATGGCGGTGGATACACTGGCCAGGCTGGCGCAATCCGTCACGGTATCGCTCGTGCATTGCTTCAAGCTGACCCAGAATTCCGTCCAACACTTAAGCGTGCTGGCTTACTGACTCGTGACGCTCGTATGAAAGAACGTAAGAAATACGGTCTTAAAGGCGCTCGTCGTGCACCTCAGTTCTCAAAGCGTTAATTTTTGGCGCTTCCGAAAGGCTCTCAACCATTTTGGGTTGGGGGTCTTTTTTATGCAGATTCTTGTTTTTGAAAACTGAAAAAAAAAACGCCCGGAATTTCCAAGTCGCCAATAAAAACTGATTTTCGCTAATATGTAGATGATTATCGCCAATAAAATCCGAAAATCACCAATATAGTTGTGAAAATCGCCAATAAAAACTTCCAAACTTAAAAATACAGGCGTTGATTGGTGTGTACATCGCAAATTTTATTCCATTCAAAGCGAAAGTAAAGTCGGAGCATAATTTTTAAGAGTAATTTTAATAATAAATTCCTAAATCTACTCATGACATGGATGAAAAGCAACAAATTGAACGAAACCCTAAAAAAGCGGAGGCATCATTCTATGCCCCCGACTCAGTAGTTTAATCATTATATCCCTGCATCGAATTCATGTTGCTTGCAATCATTGCGATGATGGTTGGAGCTTCTTCTTTGGTGAAAATAAAATTAGTTTCGTCTTTAATCATTTCATCATCCTCGGTCCATATCCTGTTAATGCGGCGAAGAACTCCGTCACCCGTCTCCTCAACCAGACCGAACTGATAAGTAACCTCAACTTCATCCTCTTTTAAAAATGCTGTGACCTCAGGTGTCTCCCACTCAACATTGATTTCTTCAAAAATATCGTCATCGTCTATAAACTCAGCCACATATAGCTCATCATCGATTCCTTCATCTTCATAATATAGCGTGTCATCATCTTCTGTTGCATAAACGACATTGAGGTCGTCCTCATCATCATTTATGTAATCATGAAAACCTTCGTGAACCGCGTCGACAATATCATCAATATCTGAAAGAATGACACGCGCCGGCTGCTCCAAATCTTCATCAATGGTTTCTGTATAGAATTCGTCGTTATGCGGATCAAAATATAATATATAGAAATAGTCTCTTTCGCCATCAGCGTAATCCACAAAGAACTGAATCCTTGGATGCTTCGAGCCTCTTTCAATCGCCATTTGGCCTTCTTGATCATACTTTTCACAAATAGACTCTAGATGATCCTGCAACTCTCCAACGACACGATCGAACCATTCCATAGACATAGATATCCATCCCTTCATCTGTATTCAGGTTTAGCTTGCCCTTTTGTCCACTTTAAATTAAAGGAAAATCATATTGGAGGTAGTTGCTGTACCAGCGTGATGAAAGCCTGCAATACCTAAAAATGTGAGAATGGAGTGAAAAAGGGTAAAAAGAGAGGTGTTATCAATATAATCCTCATACAAGAAGAAAAACCGCCTAAGCACATGCTTAAACCGTTCTGTTTTAGGGTGCATGTCTTTTAAATGACAATAAATGGCGTGTAAACTGACTTCAGTTTTGACACGCCATTTTTCTAATTTAATGTATTTTCGGATCCGAAATATAATGGTTCTTATTCAACAAAGCACCTGTTTATTCCACACCAAAAAGAACGGACCCTGGTGAGGTGGTCACCAGTGGCTGATAAATAAGCGGAGAAACTTCCCTTATTTAAAAAATGGCATGGAAAACAGCTTAAATAGACGGAAGATTTCCGTCTATTTTCTTGAAAAACATAAAAAATTGGCATTCGCACTTGCTTAACCGGAAAACCTCCGCTTATTTACCCCTTACCGAGCTATACATATAGTTTAACCGGATATTCTCCGCTTATTTCTAGGATTGTTTGTTACTCAATTAAGTGTAAGTCTTTCCTTGTTTTAGAAAAAATCCATCTTCCGCTAACTGCTCCGTTCGTTGAAGAAAAAAATAAAGTGAAATTCCATGTTCATCCTTATACTGGCTATACATGAATGTAATGTTGATAGAATGCACCCCTTAAATTGACTTCCGAACTGGTCATAAAATTGACAGTGTAAACAAACATTGTCAATGGCATTTAATATCATTTTGCAGGTGCTAACTTGTAATGAAATGGCTTATAAATGCTGGCACAATAGGAAAAAATGACGTGGACTATTCCCACGCCATTTACTGTGCCATTTTCGACATATGCACCTCAAAACGGAACGGTTTAGCACATGCTTTCAGGCGGTTTTTCTTTTACAAGTCAAGCATCTCCCCAGCTAAATCCGGAAAATCAATGAATGGGTTTCGATTCCCCTGTAGTTCTTGGATTGCTGCATTCCGATGCTTTTCGTATAGCGAAACAGGATATTCATGATGCCAGTTAATCAGAAGCTTAAAGTCCATCTGAGAACCGAGCTTGATAACATTCATATATCTCACAGTGAAATAAAACACCGCTCTCGCGACAATTCCTTTCCCATACTCGGGTTCGAATTTCCCTGCTTCCACCATGCCGCAGCCTGTCCTGATTCCTGAAAGAGCAAAACCGGGATCGTAAGACTGAAAATCATGATACGGAAGATTGCTCCTCATGCTATTGCATCCAGGCTCACAAGCGAACAAGTGATGGAGATCGCCTCGCATTGGCTCATCGCCATCAAACCAAGATTGTGGCACAACATGTTCTGTATTGAAAAGAACTTCGGTATACGCTGTAAATCCTCCTTCACTTAAAGTTTTGATGAGTCGCAAATCCTCTTCAATCACCTCCACCGGGTCTAAGTCCTGTCCAGAGTACAGACTCTTCAACTGAAGGTTTTCCTGCAAATCCACCCACGGATAAACATACTCATGCGGCGAATACCTTAAATGGGAGGAATGAGTCCTGACCAGCAGGGAATGAAGTTCTTCCGTTGTAAAAGCAATATCACAGTAATACGTATCGCGTAATCCACCGTCCAGGTCTGCATCATAATACGTTTTATTCTCTATGTTATAAATGTAAGCCTCACTGGCCGAAAGAATCATATCGCATCCATGACCATCGTTTTAAAGCTTTGGTCAAAGATTTCAGCTAGATGATCCAGAACAGTCAGATAAACGAGGCCATTGCCTTCAAGCTTAGGCGAATTGCCGAGCGGCACAGTCCGTTTGACCAGCTGCGCATACAATTCAGGTTCTGTCAGATCTCTCTCAAAATGGGCTATTGCATATGTTTTAATCAGTGCCAGGGCACCGGATACGTGAGGAGCTGCCATTGAAGTACCGCTCAAGGTCGCATATTTTCCATTCAAGTAGGTTGAGGTGATCCGCTCACCCGGAGCCACGAGATCAATTTCATTATTTGAGTTGGTAAAATCGGATGAACCTCTGTCAAGATTTATTGCTCCCACACTGATGACTTCGTTATAAGCACCAGGGTAGGCAAATTCATTGGTAGAATCGTCGCCATCTCCCTCATTGCCAGCGGCACATACGACAAGGATGTTCTTTTTAACCGCAGCTTGTATCGCCTCATGCAATTCAGGAACATCCGCTGGTCCACCCAGCGACATGGAGATAATGTCCACTTCCTGCTCAATGGCATAATGAATACCTTTGATAATCCAGTCATATTTGCCTGAACCAGCCTTGTTCAACACTTTTACAATCAGCAGCCCAGCCTCGGGTGCAACGCCGATAACGCCGGCCCCATTTTCCTGGGCAGCAATCGTTCCTGCCACATGTGTACCGTGGCCATTATAATCAGTATAAAGATCCGGGTTGCTGCGGTCGTCATCGGTAAAATTCCTTCCGCCAATAATTCTGTCCTTTAAATCAGGATGTGTAATTTCACAGCCAGTATCCAAAACAGCAACCTTCATTCCCATTCCTTTCGTTTCGTTCCAAAGCTTGGGTGCCTGAATCAACTCAACACCTTTTGGCACCTCTTTGATTTCGTCAGCTTCATCAATCAGGGTATAAGGAATAACGCGAACACAATGCTCCATTTCTTTCCCTCCTTAGAGATAAAATTGAAGCTAGTTCTAGTTGTAATAATAAGTCTAACAATTCTGACTATTATTGAACAGGACCGATAGTAGGGTATTTACTAGAAGCAGATATCCATACTTGGGCATTTCATCCTAATAACAAGGCGTGAATTTTATTCAGTAAACGTTTGAGAAAACTGGAAAAGGAATCGTCGGTCAAAATTGCATTACTCCCTTACGAAGGTTGAACACTACTTTGTAAGGGGTGAGATTACTTTGAACGTCGTAACGACATTTATAGATAAAAGAAAACAACAACAAGTGAAATACGAGCGGTCCATGCTCCGTGAATTATCAATCAACATCCTGCAAGCCAGGGTGAAACAATATTTTGGCTCATCAAGGCTGACCTCGAATCTCATCATGAATTCAGGAATCGAAGAAGCTTGTTATGATGTAGCGATTGAAGCCTATTTACTCGGTGCAAAGTTCAGCCGTTTTGGATATTTCGGTGAATCGATAGAGGGGGTTAAGCCCCGCTGTGAAAAAGAAGAGCGGCATTTGATAGACACCTTATATAACTTTTTCCTTTTTTGGGGGAAGGGTGAAGAAGGAGTAGGGTCAGAAGAGCTTTATTACTTGTGCGAACAGTATGTTGACAGCTGGTGGAGAGAAGGGTTCATGAAGGGTGAAAAGAAATATAAAATGAGGCTGCATTAGCAAAAGTTCTAAACCATTGACCTGTCCCATATAGTTTATTATCAGGACTAGCTGGAAGGATGGTTTAGAACATGATGAAGAAACTCAAGATAGGATTATTTGCAGCCGGCCTTGCTGTGCTGTTCCTTATATTGCAGTATGATTTTACTGAACATGACTCCTGGGAATCCTGGAACCTGCCGCTTTCAGGAAAAATCATTTATTTAGACCCAGGACATGGAGGGGTCGACCCGGGGGCAGGAGAAGAGGAACCCTTTGAAAAAGATATCGCGCTTAACGTTACCTTGAAATTACGGGATTACCTGCAACAACAGGGTGCCCTTGTTGTCATGACCCGTGAGACAGATGTCGACCTCGCGGATAAAGGACTCAAAGGCTACAGCAAGCGGAAGGTGCAGGACTTAAAAAGGCGGCTGGATTTGATAAATGATTCTGAAGCAGATTTTTTTGCAACGATACACTTGAACGCGATCCCATCCTCCAAATGGAAAGGGGCGCAAACATTCTACTCTACGAATTATAAAGAGAACAAACGAGCAGCGAAACTTATCCAGGATGAAATGCGCCGCAATCTGGAAAACACTGATCGCGATGCAAAGGCTGCGAACAGTATCTATTTATTGAAGCATACAAATAAACCTGGGGTACTGGTCGAGATAGGGTTCTTATCCAATCCGCAGGAAGCTGAAAACCTAAAAAATGAGGCTTATCAGGAAAAAGTTGCAGCCTCAATTTATGAAGGCATGCTAAGATACTTTACAGACGAACAGAAATTTTGGGAAAAATAAAGAAGGGTCCTGGATCCTTCTTTTCTTTATGGAAAAAATATCTTCGAGAAATGTGTGATAGGTTTAACACTTAGGAGTTTTATCAATATGTTATACTGTCCATGGAGATAAATTTTTACAGAGGAAGGTGTCATTATGTTAACTGAAGCTAAGGTACGCGAAAGTTTAAAAGACCTTAAGGAACCATTTTTACATAAAACACTCGAAGAGATAAATGCAATTGAAGAGATCAAGATTAAAGAAGAGAAGAACCATGTAAGCGTTAAAATTGGTATCGCAAAAACTGGTACTGCAGAACAACTGCAGCTGCAAACGGAAATTGTCAATATTTTAAAAAGCGCTGGAGCGGCATCTGTAGGATTGCGTTTCTTTGAATTGCCTGCCGAAGTTCTATCAAAATTCCAGACAGCGGCTCCTGAAGAAGAGGAAGGCTTGCTGTCTCCAAATAGCCAAACAACATTCATCGCGATTGCAAGCGGAAAAGGAGGAGTAGGTAAATCTACTGTTTCTGTTAACCTTGCTGTCTCACTAGCTCGTTTAGGGAAAAAAGTAGGACTTGTTGATGCTGACATCTACGGTTTCAGTGTTCCTGATATGATGGGCATCACAAAGCGTCCTGTCGTAAGAGGAGAAAGCATCATTCCGGTTGAAAGACACGGAGTAAAGGTCATCTCTATGGGATTCTTTGTGGAGGATAATGCACCGATCATCTGGCGCGGACCAATGCTTGGCAAAATGCTGAACAGCTTCTTCAATGAGGTCGAGTGGGGAGAACTTGATTATCTTCTGTTAGACTTGCCTCCTGGAACAGGGGATGTGGCTCTGGATGTACACACCATGCTGCCATCATGTAAAGAAATCATCGTCACCACTCCGCATCCGACAGCGGCATTCGTTGCTGCGCGTGCAGGTGCGATGGCTCTTCGTACAGATCATGAAATCCTCGGTGTCATTGAAAACATGTCTTACTTTGAAAGTAAGCTGACTGAGGAAAAAGAATATGTCTTTGGACAAGGCGGCGGTGAAAAGCTGGCTGACGAGCTTAATACTCAGCTGTTAGGCAAACTGCCATTAGGACAGCCAACATGGAATGAAGAAGACTTTGCACCATCCATTTATCAGGAAGACGATAAGATTGGCGCACTATACACAAATATTGCCCAGCAAGTTGTCCAAATGCTTGGAAAGTAATAAATAGAGCCTCTCCGATTGCAGGAGAGGCTCATTTACTTTCTATTCAGCTAAACAGTTGCCGGGGCTGATCAAAGACTAATGCAATCATTATCATTATTGACCTCCAGAGCCACCGCCTTCTTCATTGCCGCCGCCGGAACCACCGCCGCCTTCCTCAGAACCGCCTTCAGACTTTTGGGTTGGCATGTCCTCAGCGGCTTTTACGATCAATGCCTGCAGCTTCGCTTTGAATAATGGGCTCTCAAAGGTTTCTGTCATGACCTTTTGTAAATGTTCACGGTATTCTTTGCTTTTAAGGACGTTAGTTAATTCCTTTTCAAGTTCAGGATCCTTCATGACTTCAATCATCATGCCCTTGTACTCAGGATCTTTCATGAGGTCCTTCAACAGTTTTTCATTTTCCTTCTTCATGCTTTTTGCGACGCTCTCAGCGAACTTTGGATCCTCGAAGGATTTTTTCCAAAACTCCATGCCTTTTTCGGAGGTCATTGTCTTTTCGACTGTATCAATTACGACCGGCTGGTCCATTATTAACTTTTCCTTCATGCCATCGTCACCCATGACTTCCTGAATCGCTTTTTTTCCATCGTCAGTCTTCAGGATGTCGACAACCATTTTCTTTGTTTCTTCATAATCGACTTCCCCTGCTGACTGGGCTGGAGAAGCACAGCCGGCAGCTAAAAGTAAAAAGGTTGCAGGGAGTATAAATTTTATAATCTTTTTCATCTTCCATTCCCCTTTCACATAAACAGCCCTAATTTTAGGATGAGTAAAATAACAAATTGTTATACACGAATAACGACACCTAGATTTTTCAAACCCGCATTGGTACAATCATAAGGTAAGTTTAATTTTCTTTTGGGGGAAAAAATCGTGACAAGCCGTAATTGGGTACACTTATTTCTCACCACGCTGGTTGTAGGAGCAGTGACAACTGCTGTGGTTGGTTTTATTGTCCGCTGGAATGAATTCCAGCAGCTGTTAAGTGATTTCAACATTCTAGAGTTCCTTTCAATTTTAGTATGGCTAATGGGTGTGGGTCTTATATTTAGTATTCTTAGCCAAATGGGTTTCTTTGCTTATTTAACCGTCCATCGTTTTGGTCTTGGAATTTTCAAATCTTTATGGAATGCCGTACAGGTCCTGTTGATAGTCTTTGTATTGTTTGACCTCGTCTATCTGCGTTATGACGTATTTGCGGAAAGCGGCGAGAGCATCATGTCTTATATAGTCCTCGCGGCAATCGTCCTGGTCGCTGGGTTGACTGTGGCGTTCATGAAAGTTAAACAAACAAATAACGAAGCATTTATTCCAGCATTGTTCTTCATGGTGGTCGTAACAGTGATCGAATGGGTGCCGGTACTTCGAGTGAACGAGCACAGCTGGCTTTATCTCATGCTATTTCCATTGTTGGCATGTAATGCCTACCAGCTGCTGGTATTGCATAAGCTTAACCAGAAATCATTGGAAGAGCGCAAAGCTCTCGAAAAAAAGGCTAAACCAAAAGCGAATGAAAAAGCACAAAAAAAACCGTCCAACGCATAGTTGGACGGTTATTTTATTTCAGTTGATTTAGAGTCACCATTGGCGATCATTTCTGAAACTGTGACCATCTTCAGATTCTTTGACCTGATATCCTTTAACACCAGAGGCAGTGCTTCCGCTGTTTGTTTCGCTGAATCAGAAGCATGCATCAATAGGATATCACCCTTCTTTGCCTTTGAAGCATTCTTGGCAATGACCTCAGTGCCAGGATTGGTCCAATCCTTTGTATCCAAACTCCAGTGGACCACTGTAATCCCGAGCCGCTCGGCAATTTTTAAGGTGCGTTGGTCAAAATGACCTGTAGGGGCTCGCAGCAGCTCGATATTCTTCACATTAAGCTTTTTAAAAGCCTCCTGAGCTTTCAGGATATCACGCCTGATTTTATCTTCCTCTAAATCGGTATAATCCTTATACTCATATCCAAGCATGCCAATTTCATACCCATCTTTCACCATCCGGTTCACCAGGTCAGGATGTCTTTCCGCCCAGGATCCTGACAAGAAAAAGGTGACAGCTCCTGCTTTCTCTTTCTTTAAAACGTCAAGAATCGGTTCCGCTTTTTCATCGCCCCAGCCAATATTAAAGGTCAAAGCTAAATCCTTTTCGCTTTTATAAATGGCTTTAGGACCGTCTTTTGCTGAAAAAGCAGGGAGTTGTACCATGTTTTCCATGTAAAAGAACCAAGCTGTAAAAAAGGCTGCTATCACGATGACAAAAGCTGTTTTAATCGACTTAGCATTCATAACATAAAAGAAATTCATTTTTCTCACCACCTCGTCCAATGCACTCCTTGTCTCATTTTTATTCCGCAAGTCAAAAAGATATGATAATAAAAAATCAGATTATAAAAATCCAAAAAAAAGACAACACTACAATCACTATGTGAAAATGAACAGGAGTGTATGTATGCTTGGTGTTCTGATCAATGAAAAGGAACTGAAAGAGCTAGAATACTTAATTAAAAGGGAAATGGATGAAATCCTCTTCGATTTGAAGGATGATCGTATTGATCATGTAGTAAAAAGGTCGATGAAAGAGAGATATCAAATACTGTTTTCGCTCTTTAAAAGAGTAGCATCTCCAAAAGAATGTCTTAAGTATATGCCAGCGAAGAAGAGTATATATAAAGGTTAACACTCAATTAGAAAAATTTTTCGTGATTTTTATTGACGGAAATAAATTATCCTGTTATATTAATAAACGTCGCTGCTGAGCCACTCGATAACACGGGGAAATCAGCAGAAAATAATAAAAAATGTGGTTGACATCAAGTTACTCACATGTTATATTATGAAAGTCGCTTCTGAGCGGCCGGACAATAGATTGTTCTTTGAAAACTAAACAAACAAGCGTCAACAAACAATATTTATAGTGACTTCTATTATATAGTTGATCACTAGCCAACGTTTTAAATTATGAGCTAAACTCATACTCTTTCTTGGAGAGTTTGATCCTGGCTCAGGACGAACGCTGGCGGCGTGCCTAATACATGCAAGTCGAGCGGATCTTCATTAGCTTGCTTTTGAAGATCAGCGGCGGACGGGTGAGTAACACGTGGGCAACCTGCCTGTAAGACTGGGATAACTTCGGGAAACCGGAGCTAATACCGGATAATCCTTTCCCTCTCATGAGGGAAAGCTGAAAGACGGTTTCGGCTGTCACTTACAGATGGGCCCGCGGCGCATTAGCTAGTTGGTGAGGTAACGGCTCACCAAGGCAACGATGCGTAGCCGACCTGAGAGGGTGATCGGCCACACTGGGACTGAGACACGGTACCAGACTCCTAGGGAGGCAGCAGTAGGGAATCTTCCGCAATGGACGAAAGTCTGACGGAGCAACGCCGCGTGAACGATGAAGGCTTTCGGGTCGTAAAGTTCTGTTGTCAGGGAAGAACAAGTATCGGAGTAACTGCCGGTACCTTGACGGTACCTGACCAGAAAGCCACGGCTAACTACGTGCCAGCAGCCGCGGTAATACGTAGGTGGCAAGCGTTGTCCGGAATTATTGGGCGTAAAGCGCGCGCAGGCGGTTCCTTAAGTCTGATGTGAAAGCCCCCGGCTCAACCGGGGAGGGTCATTGGAAACTGGGGAACTTGAGTGCAGAAGAGGAGAGCGGAATTCCACGTGTAGCGGTGAAATGCGTAGAGATGTGGAGGAACACCAGTGGCGAAGGCGGCTCTCTGGTCTGTAACTGACGCTGAGGCGCGAAAGCGTGGGGAGCGAACAGGATTAGATACCCTGGTAGTCCACGCCGTAAACGATGAGTGCTAAGTGTTAGAGGGTTTCCGCCCTTTTAGTGCTGCAGCAAACGCATTAAGCACTCCGCCTGGGGAGTACGGTACCGCAAGGCTGAAACTCAAAGGAATTGACGGTACCGCACAAGCGGTGGAGCATGTGGTTTAATTCGAAGCAACGCGAAGAACCTTACCAGGTCTTGACATCCTCTTGATTTCCCTAGAGATAGGGCGTTCCCCTTCGGGGGACAGAGTGACAGGTGGTGCATGGTTGTCGTCAGCTCGTGTCGTGAGATGTTGGGTTAAGTCCCGCAACGAGCGCAACCCTTGATCTTAGTTGCCAGCATTCAGTTGGGCACTCTAAGGTGACTGCCGGTGACAAACCGGAGGAAGGTGGGGATGACGTCAAATCATCATGCCCCTTATGACCTGGGCTACACACGTGCTACAATGGATGGAACAAAGGGTCGCGAAGCCGCGAGGTCGAGCCAATCCCATAAATCCATTCTCAGTTCGGATTGCAGGCTGCAACTCGCCTGCATGAAGCCGGAATCTGCTAGTAATCGCGGATCAGCATGCCGCGGTGAATACGTTCCCGGGCCTTGTACACACCGCCCGTCACACCACGAGAGTTTGTAACACCCGAAGTCGGTGGGGTAACCTTTATGGAGCCAGCCGCCTAAGGTGGGACAGATGATTGGGGTGAAGTCGTAACAAGGTAGCCGTATCGGAAGGTGCGGCTGGATCACCTCCTTTCTAAGGATATTGCCGTAAAGGCAATCGGAATGCGAACCTTCTGGTTCGTACTGTGGATGTAATCCACATAGTTGACCGCTTGTTTGTTTAGTTTTGAGGGAGCAATTACCTCAAGACTTTTTTGTTCCTTGAAAACTAGATAATCGTAAGTAAGAAGAACCAAGAAAAAACCGAGTGATCGCCATTTTAGTTTTTCTCTCTATTTAATAGAGAAATGACCTTTTAGGTTAAGTTAGAAAGGGCGCACGGTGGATGCCTTGGCACTAGGAGCCGATGAAGGACGGGACTAACACCGATATGCTTCGGGGAGCTGTAAGTAAGCTTTGATCCGGAGATTTCCGAATGGGGAAACCCACTGTTCGTAATGGAACAGTATCTTTACCTGAATACATAGGGTATTGAAGGGAGACCCGGGGAACTGAAACATCTAAGTACCCGGAGGAAGAGAAAGCAAACGCGATTCCCTGAGTAGCGGCGAGCGAAACGGGACATAGCCCAAACCAAGAGGCTTGCCTCTTGGGGTTGTAGGACACTCAACATGGAGTTACAAAGGAACGGGGTAGATGAAGTGGTCTGGAAAGGCCGTCAGAGAAGGTAAAAACCCTGTAGTTGAAACTTCGTTCCCTCCTGAGTGGATCCTGAGTACGGCGGGACACGAGAAATCCCGTCGGAAGCTGGGAGGACCATCTCCCAAGGCTAAATACTCCCTAGTGACCGATAGTGAACCAGTACCGTGAGGGAAAGGTGAAAAGCACCCCGGAAGGGGAGTGAAATAGATCCTGAAACCGTGTGCCTACAAGTAGTCAGAGCCCGTTCATGGGTGATGGCGTGCCTTTTGTAGAATGAACCGGCGAGTTACGATCCCATGCAAGGTTAAGTTGAGAAGACGGAGCCGCAGCGAAAGCGAGTCTGAATAGGGCGAATTAGTATGTGGTCGTAGACCCGAAACCAGGTGATCTACCCATGTCCAGGGTGAAGGTTGGGTAACACCAACTGGAGGCTTCGAACCCACGCACGTTGAAAAGTGCGGGGATGAGGTGTGGGTAGCGGAGAAATTCCAATCGAACTTGGAGATAGCTGGTTCTCTCCGAAATAGCTTTAGGGCTAGCCTCACGTTGTAAGAGTCTTGGAGGTAGAGCACTGTTTGGACTAGGGGCCCTCATCGGGTTACCGAATTCAGACAAACTCCGAATGCCAAAGACTTATCCGTGGGAGTCAGACTGCGAGTGATAAGATCCGTAGTCAAAAGGGAAACAGCCCAGACCACCAGCTAAGGTCCCAAAGTATACGTTAAGTGGAAAAGGATGTGGAGTTGCTTAGACAACCAGGATGTTGGCTTAGAAGCAGCCACCATTTAAAGAGTGCGTAATAGCTCACTGGTCGAGTGACTCTGCGCCGAAAATGTACCGGGGCTAAACGTATCACCGAAGCTGTGGATTGACATCTTAGATGTCAGTGGTAGGAGAGCGTTCTAAGGGCGTTGAAGTCAGACCGTAAGGACTGGTGGAGCGCTTAGAAGTGAGAATGCCGGTATGAGTAGCGAAAGATGGGTGAGAATCCCATCCACCGAATGCCCAAGGTTTCCTGAGGAAGGCTCGTCCTCTCAGGGTTAGTCGGGACCTAAGCCGAGTAGAAAGGCGTAGGCGATGGACAACAGGTTGATATTCCTGTACCACCTCTTTATCGTTTGAGCAATGGGGGGACGCAGTAGGATAGGGTAAGCGCGCTGTTGGATATGCGCGTCTAAGCAGTAAGGCTGCAAGTGAGGCAAATCCCGCTTGCGTGAAGGCTGAGCTGTGACAGCGAGGGAAATATAGTACCGAAGTTCCTGATTTCACACTGCCAAGAAAAGCCTCTAGCGAGATAAAAGGTGCCCGTACCGCAAACCGACACAGGTAGGCGAGGAGAGAATCCTAAGGTGAGCGAGAGAACTCTCGTTAAGGAACTCGGCAAAATGACCCCGTAACTTCGGGAGAAGGGGTGCTCATTTGGGTGAATAGCCTAGATGAGCCGCAGTGAATATACCAGGCGACTGTTTAGCAAAAACACAGGTCTCTGCGAAGCCGCAAGGCGAAGTATAGGGGCTGACGCCTGCCCGGTGCTGGAAGGTTAAGAGGAGGGGTTAGCTCACGCGAAGCTCTGAATCGAAGCCCCAGTAAACGGCGTAACTATAACGGTCCTAAGGTAGCGAAATTCCTTGTCGGGTAAGTTCCGACCCGCACGAAAGGCGTAACGATCTGGGCACTGTCTCAACGAGAGACTCGGTGAAATTATAGTACCTGTGAAGATGCAGGTTACCCGCGACAGGACGGAAAGACCCCGTGGAGCTTTACTGTAGCCTGATATTGAATTTTGGTACAGCTTGTACAGGATAGGTAGGAGCCTGAGAAACCGGAGCGCCAGCTTCGGTGGAGGCGCTGGTGGGATACTACCCTGGCTGTATTGAAATTCTAACCCACGCCCCTGATCGGGGCGGGAGACAGTGTCAGGTGGGCAGTTTGACTGGGGCGGTCGCCTCCTAAAGAGTAACGGAGGCGCCCAAAGGTTCCCTCAGAATGGTTGGAAATCATTCGCAGAGTGTAAAGGCACAAGGGAGCTTGACTGCGAGACCTACAAGTCGAGCAGGGACGAAAGTCGGGCTTAGTGATCCGGTGGTTCCGCATGGAAGAGTATCGCTCAACGGATAAAAGCTACCCCGGGGATAACAGGCTTATCTCCCCCAAGAGTCCACATCGACGGGGAGGTTTGGCACCTCGATGTCGGCTCATCGCATCCTGGGGCTGTAGTCGGTCCCAAGGGTTGGGCTGTTCGCCCATTAAAGCGGTACGCGAGCTGGGTTCAGAACGTCGTGAGACAGTTCGGTCCCTATCCGTCGTGGGCGCAGGAAATTTGAGAGGAGCTGTCCTTAGTACGAGAGGACCGGGATGGACGCACCGCTGGTGTACCAGTTGTCTTGCCAAAGGCATCGCTGGGTAGCTATGTGCGGACGGGATAAGTGCTGAAAGCATCTAAGCATGAAGCCCCCTCAAGATGAGATTTCCCATAGCGCAAGCTAGTAAGAACCCTGAAAGATGATCAGGTTGATAGGTCAGAGGTGGAAGCGCGGTGACGTGTGGAGCTGACTGATACTAATCGTTCGAGGACTTAACCAAATTAGATGACTCGTTTTTCTTGAATTCTTCTTACACATTATCTAGTTTTGAGGGAATAAAACCTCAAACCAAATAGTCTGGTGGCGATAGCGAGAAGGTCACACCCGTTCCCATACCGAACACGGAAGTTAAGCTTCTCAGCGCCGATGGTAGTTGGGGGTTTCCCCCTGTGAGAGTAGGACGCCGCCGGGCGATGATGCTTTTTCATCTTGGATCACTTCTAAGATGAGGCAGCCGAATCTTCTGCAAGAGTTATGTAAAATTACCATTATTCCGCAGTAGCTCAGTGGTAGAGCACTCGGCTGTTAACCGAGCGGTCGTAGGTTCGAATCCTACCTGCGGAGCCATTATCTCTAAATGACAAAAGTCATTTGAGCTGGCAGCAAAATGCTTCCATAGCTCAGCAGGTAGAGCACTTCCATGGTAAGGAAGAGGTCAGCGGTTCGAGCCCGCTTGGAAGCTCTGAAAATATTATTAATGGCCCCTTGGTCAAGCGGTTAAGACACCGCCCTTTCACGGCGGTAACACGGGTTCGAATCCCGTAGGGGTCACCAAGATTTTTTCACACCAGTGATAAAAACATCAGGGAATTTAATAATGGAGGATTAGCTCAGCTGGGAGAGCATCTGCCTTACAAGCAGAGGGTCGGCGGTTCGATCCCGTCATCCTCCACCATGATTTTTTTTACCTGATGAAATTAATCTTCATTAACATGCCGGTGTAGCTCAATTGGTAGAGCAACTGACTTGTAATCAGTAGGTTGGGGGTTCAAGTCCTCTTGCCGGCACCATGCTTCTTTCTTCCTTGAATAACTTCAGCGGAAGCATGCGAAAAATCCCGAAGGGAATTTGAGCATCTAACTAGGTACAGAAGCACTTATATGTGGAGGGGTAGCGAAGTGGCTAAACGCGGCGGACTGTAAATCCGCTCCCTCCGGGTTCGGCGGTTCGAATCCGTCCCCCTCCACCATTTTAATACATATTAAAATTGGACAAGCTATTAATGTCCTTTTTATTTTTTTCATTGGGCTATAGCCAAGCGGTAAGGCATCGCACTTTGACTGCGACATGCGTTGGTTCGAATCCAGCTAGCCCAGCCATTAACGAGCCATTAGCTCAGTCGGTAGAGCAGATTGCTCGCTGCATTGAGTTTCCTCCCTGGCAATCTGCGAGAAAGACCGAAGGTCTTTTGAGCATCAGATGCGACAGGGAATATAAATGGGTGGAGGCAATCTTTGTCCCACTTTAAATTTGAGCCATTAGCTCAGTCGGTAGAGCATCTGACTTTTAATCAGAGGGTCGAAGGTTCGAGTCCTTCATGGCTCACTCATGTTAAGACCCCTAAGAATGAACTTAATCCTTTATTTTTAGGGGTTTTATCTATTATAATAAAATCATGCGGAAGTAGTTCAGTGGTAGAATACAACCTTGCCAAGGTTGGGGTCGCGGGTTCGAATCCCGTCTTCCGCTCCAATTGGGTCCTTAGCTCAGCTGGGAGAGCGCCTGCCTTGCACGCAGGAGGTCAGCGGTTCGATCCCGCTAGGCTCCACCATCACACTACATAAATACCATTTCAGCCATAAATCCAACCGGGTTTATGGCTTTTTTTATTATTTCCCTCCAAACAGTTTGGTGGATTATTGCCCTTCTATATCAGGGATATCAGTAATGGGACAGTGTTCAGACAGCGTAGCAGGAGAAAGGGCTAGAGTTGTCAAGAAGCCAGTGTAATTGTGACGGGTTTCAGCTAATGGAGCTCAAAGCTGTCAAGAAAAAGCAGTTATTGTGACAGGTCTCAGGATGCGGAGACCTAAGCTGTCAAGAAATTGCAGTTATTATGACAGGTTACAGGCTGCGGAGCTCAAAGTTGTCAAGAAAAGGCAGTTATTATGACAGGTTTCAGGCTGAGGAGCCCAAAGTTGTCAAGAAAAGGCAGTTATTATGACAGGTTTCAGGTATCGGAACTCAAAGCTGTCAAGAAAAAGCAGTTATTGTGACAGGTTTCAGGCTGCGGAGCCCTAAGCTGTCAAGAAATTGCAGTTATTATGACAGGTTTCAGGCTGAGGAGCTCAAAGTTGTCAAGAAAAGGCAGTTATTATGACAGGTTTCAGGCTGCGGAGCTCAAAGTTGTCAAGAAAAGGCAGTTATTATGACAGGTTTCAGGCTGCGGAGCTCAAAGTTGTCAAGAAAAGGCAGTTATTATGACAGGTTTCAGGCTGAGGAGCCCAAAGTTGTCAAGAAAAAGCACTTATTATGACAGGTTTCAGGTATCGGAACTCAAAGCTGTCAAGAAAAAGCAGTTATTGTGACAGGTTTCAGGCTGAGGAGCCCCAACCTGACAAGAAAGTGCAGATCGAAGGGTGGGGGCTGCCGTATTTCTTCACCAAGAATGTTCACACTCTCTAACGAGTTGGTGGTATGAATCCCTTAAATCAGTCCGTAAATTCGCTGAATTCCAAACCGTATATATATTCATGAAACTGTCCGGTTGAGTCATTTGAATGAAAGCGTTTAAAATAGAGTGTAGATAAGAGAAAGCAAGGGGGAGAAATATATGAAGAAACTTTCGATTATTGGCATGCCGATGGATTTGGGGCAGATGAGAAGGGGAGTCGACATGGGCCCAAGTGCGATCCGTTATGCTGGAATAAATGAACGATTGAGAGTGTTATTTGATGAGATAGAGGATTTGGGAGATATAGCCGTTGGAAGACCAGAGGTAAAGATTGATCCTAACAGCAATCTTCGCAATCTGGAGCTTGTAGCAGAGAAAAATGCTTTGCTTGCTGATGAGGTAGACAGGATTATTGATTCTGGATCATTCCCACTTGTATTAGGAGGAGACCACAGTATTGCGATTGGCACTTTGACTGGTGTATCTAAGCACTATAAAAATCTGGGTGTGATTTGGTATGATGCACATGGTGACCTGAATACAGCAGATACTTCACCATCTGGGAACATCCACGGAATGCCGCTTGCTGCCAGCCTTGGGTTGGGACATGAAATGTTAACTCAATTAGGTGGATTTTCACCAAAGGTAAAACCGGAAAACATAGTCATCATCGGGGCACGTTCATTGGATGAGGGGGAGAAGGACCTAATCAAGGAAATGGGCATTAAAGTGTTTACAATGCACGAGATCGATCGTCTCGGAATGGCCACGGTCATTGAGGAAACAGTCAATTACCTGAAAGATAAGACAGATGGCGTCCATCTTTCACTTGATTTGGATGGGCTGGACCCAACAGATGCTCCTGGCGTCGGTACCCCGGTAATCGGAGGGATCAGTTACCGTGAGAGCCATCTGGCAATGGAGATGCTGGCTGAGGCAAAAATCATCACTTCAGCTGAATTCGTCGAAGTAAATCCTATACTTGATGAAAAGAATAAGACAGCTGTCGCAGCAGTAGCGTTGATGGGTTCTTTATTTGGAGAGAAACTTTTGTAATGCTCCGGCAGTTTTAGAATAGGCTCATAGTAGTGATAAAAAATAGGGAGCAGCGGCCAAATGTCTGGCTGCTGCTCTCTTATTATTAATATAGAAATGAATTTTTGGATGATAAGTGATAATATTTATTTAGTAAATGGTCGAGTTTAGTACTGATGTCGACAACCCGTTGATTTGACAGCGAGGTTTTTGCAGCTAATTCAACCATCTCTTTACGGCAATTCTCAATATCCTTCAACAACGTTTCTGCACACATTAATTGTTTCCTCGCCTTCAATAAAATATAGTTCATTTATACCCCAGCCAAAACTTTTTAAACCAAACTGGTAGTAATTTGTTAATATTAACTTATCGTGTTTTTTAGACTTTTTTTGCAAAAATAAGTCAGTTAGTAGATGATTTTGTCAATTACATACATAAATAAAGTTTTTATAAAAAAAAACGAAACCTTTTACGGAATCGATTCGTATATCGATTAGCCGCATGAAGCGCGGAGGTAAAATAATGGAGACAATTGTAAAACACAGAATAAAACAGGTAATCAAGGGAGACCAGAATGCCTATGGAGAGATTGTTGAGGTATACAAGGACAAGGTGTTCCAGCTTTGCTACCGTATGCTTGGGAATCGGCATGAGGCAGAGGATATTTCACAAGAAGCTTTTATCCGTGCATATATCAATATCAACAGCTTCAATCAAAACTTGAAGTTTTCAACATGGCTTTATAGAATTGCCACAAATCTATGTATTGACCGGATTCGCAAAAAGAAACCAGATTACTTTCTGGATGCGGAAGTGCCCGGAACAGAGGGCCTAACCATGTACTCTCAGGTCCCATCTGAAACGCGTTTGCCAGAGGATGAGGTTGAAAGTATCGAATTGCAGGATGCGATTCAAAAAGAAATTTCAAAACTACCCGATAAATACAGGTCGGTCATCGTATTAAAGTATATTGAAGAACTCAGCCTGAATGAGATCAGTGAAATACTGGATTTGCCTCTTGGCACAGTGAAGACGAGAATCCATCGAGGAAGAGAAGCCTTAAGGCAACAGTTGCGACACGTATAAGGTGAGGTGAAAGAATATGAAATGCTCGGAACAAATTATTGATTATATGCATGAATATCTAGATGAAGAAATCTCTGAAGAACATGAAAAGATTTTAAGAGAACACCTGCAAAGCTGTTCAGATTGCCAGGAATATTTCAGGGAGCTGAATAAAGCCATCGCTCTTGTTCAGAGCACCTCTCACATCCAGGCACCAGATGATTTTACTTCAAAGGTAATGTCTGGCCTGCCGAGAGAAAAGAAAAACGGAAATCCAGCGTTGGTTCAGGAGTCATCCGGTTTTAACAGCTGCCTCGCTTTTCCTGGCGCTGATGACAGGGAGCATCTTTTCGACCTGGAATCAAGAACACCAGTTTTCTGTATCGAAACAGCCTAATCTGATTGTCGAAAATGATACAGTTATTGTCCCTGAAGGAGAAGTTGTCAAGGGAGATGTCGTTGTCAGAAATGGCAAGGTCAAAATCGAGGGTGAGGTCCAGGGGAATGTCACAGTGATTAACGGTGAGTTGATCAATGGTGAGAAATATCTAGCTTCAGCTGGTAACGTCACTGGTGAAATAAATGAAGTCAATGAGATATTCGAGTGGATTTGGTACCATATAAAGAAGACGGCTAAAAGCACGGCAGACCTTTTTGAAAATGAGGAAAAGGAACAGTCATTCCAGTAGGAATGGCTGTTTTTTAAGAGTCTCTTTTAAAAAGGGTGAATGAGGGTAAATAGACAAGGTTTCTACAAATGACATCATTATTAATTTAAACAGTGCTTGTGTTATAATAAGAAAGTTATCTTGGTTTATAGGCTGAAGTGCATTGGTCATCTTCCGCTTTTTTTACGTCTGGCTTTTTTCGTCATTTTAACGAAAAAAGCTCTACTACAAGGCTGATTGAACTTTCAGGAAGGTTAGCGGCTTTTCTGAAAGAGTCTTACTAAACAACTGGAGGAAGTGCAATGTCGTTTGCGGATTTCGATTTTTTGGAATATCTAGCTTATATTGTTGACATTCTCCTGGTTTGGTTCGTCATTTATAAGCTGATTGCGATAATTCGAGGGACAAAGGCTGTCCAGCTTTTAAAAGGAATCTTTGTCATCCTGATCGTAAAGTTTGTCAGTGATTACTTCGGATTGAATACTCTTAGCTGGATGATGGAACAAGTACTGACCTGGGGATTCTTGGTCATTATCATCATCTTCCAGCCCGAATTGCGGCGGGCACTCGAACAGCTCGGCAGAGGACGGCTATTTGCCAGATCAGGGCTGCAGGAAGAGGAAGATGAAGAGAAGATGGTGGAGGCCATTATCAAGGCAACCGATTATATGGCTAAGCGCCGAATCGGAGCATTGATCTCAATTGAAAGAGAAACAGGAATGAGTGATTACATAGAAACAGGAATACAGCTTCAATCCAGAATCTCTTCTGAACTGTTGATTAATCTTTTTATACCGAATACACCGCTTCATGATGGAGCTGTAGTCATACAGAAAAACATCGTAGCAGCGGCTGCCTGTTATTTGCCGCTGTCGGAAAGTCCGTTCATTTCGAAGGAGCTGGGTACACGGCACAGGGCTGCACTGGGAATCAGTGAAGTCACAGACAGTATCACGATCGTTGTTTCTGAGGAGACAGGGAATGTTATCAGTTACCCGGAATGGCGAACTTTACCGTGATTTGAGCGGGGAAACGCTAAGGGAACTGCTCACAGCCGAGCTGATTTCTCCATCAAGAATCAAGCAGGCCGCTTCTACCCGCTGGAATTGGAGGGGGAAGAAAAATGGATAAATGGATGGATAATCCCTGGTTCATAAAAGTAGTTGCCCTGGTTCTTGCCGTCCTGCTCTTTGGGTCTGTACCTAAAAACGATCCAGATAAGCCTAGTGATGTGAATGTGCCTTCAGATGAAAAGGTGGAGACGATTGAAGAAGTGCCAGTAAAAAGGATTTATGATACAGACACCCTGGTAGTATCTGGTGTTCCTGAAACTGTTTCAATCACGCTGCAGGGACCGAAAAACCTTGTTCAGCAGGCGAAAACTCTAAGGAATTTCGAAGTGTTCGTAGATTTGACAGATGCGGAACTCGGAAATCAGCGAGTCCCAATTACGATTAAAGATGTCTCGGATCGCCTGACCGTTACTATTGAACCTGGTTATGCGAATGTTTCCATCCAGGAGAAGGTAACGAAAGAATTCAAGGTGGAGGCTGAGTTCAGCGGTAATATAGTTGAGGAAGGCTATCTAGCTGAGAAGCCAGCGGTCAAGCCTAATAAAGTCAAAATTACAGGGGCTAAAGATGTAGTTGATAAAATCACCTTTGTCAAAGCTACTGTCAATTCATCAGGAAAGATATCAGAAACAATCACAAGAGAAGCAAGCGTGCTTGCTCTGGATAAAGATATGAACAAGCTTAATGTCATCGTGGACCCTCAAGTTGTCGAGGTAACCATTCCGATTAAAAGCTCAAGTAAGATGGTACCTATTAATATTGTACGGAAAGGGACTCCTCCAAGTGGAGTCACAATCGATTCAATAACGTTGGAAACGAAGGAAGCGGAGATTATTGCTGACCCAAGCGTTCTCGAGAAATTTGATAATGTCAGGGTAGAAGTGGATGTTAGTAAGGTTGACGAGGATACGGAGATCACTCTCCCAGTAATCATTGGTGAAGGAATTGTCAAGATATCACCTGAAACGGTAAAAGTGGCCTTGAAAGTTACAAAGGCTTCCGAAAAAAGGATCTCCAATGTCCCTATAGATATCGGTGGGATAGATGAGGGGTATGAAGTCGATTTCCTTGATCCTGAAAACGGTCAGACGATTCTAACCATTTCTGGGCCAGTGAAATTGTTTCATCCCTGTCATCTGATGATTTTAAGATTCTGATCGATGTGTCGGAACTGGGTGAAGGAAATCATGAAGTCGACATGAAGGTGACAGCACCTCAAAACATAACGTGGAAATTGGCTAAAGAAAAAGCCAGTATATCGGTTGCGAAAAAAGATGCGTAATTGACTGCAATTTTTCATACAAGGAGAGATTTTAAGAATGGGTAAATATTTCGGTACAGATGGAGTACGTGGTGTTGCGAACAGCGAATTAACACCAGAATTAGCCTTTAAGCTTGGCCGCTTTGGAGGCTATGTCCTTACAAAGGAACATGATCGCCCTAAAGTTTTAATTGGAAGGGACACTCGTATTTCTGGACATATGCTTGAAGGAGCACTAGTTGCCGGTCTATTATCGATTGGAGCGGAAGTCATGAGGCTCGGCGTCATCTCCACTCCAGGGGTATCGTATTTGACAAAGGCCCTTGGCGCGCAGGCTGGAGTCATGATTTCTGCCTCTCACAATCCAGTTGCGGATAATGGCATCAAATTCTTTGGCCCGGACGGATATAAGCTATCTGATGATCAAGAGAATGAAATCGAGCAATTGATGGATTTGGAAGTGGATCAGCTTCCTCGTCCTGTAGGAGCTAATCTTGGCCAGGTGAATGATTACTTTGAAGGCGGACAAAAGTACCTTCAGTATCTAAAGCAATCTATAGATGAAGAGTTCACGGGGCTGCATATCGCGCTTGACTGTGCACATGGAGCAACCTCCTCATTGGCAACGCACTTGTTCGCTGACCTTGATGCGGATACTTCCACAATGGGCGCATCGCCTAACGGGTTGAATATCAATGATGGTGTTGGATCAACTCATCCTGAAGCACTTGCAGCATTCGTTAAAGAAAAGGGTGCAGATCTTGGGCTTGCGTTTGATGGAGATGGCGACCGCCTGATTGCGATTGATGAAAAGGGGAACATCGTTGATGGCGACCAAATCATGTACATTTGCGGCAAGTTCTTGAAGGAAAGAGGCCAGCTGAAGCAGGGTACAGTTGTTTCTACCGTAATGAGCAACCTTGGTTTTTACAAAGGCCTGGAAGAGCACGGGGTCCAAAGTGTTCAGACTGCGGTTGGCGACCGCTATGTAGTTGAAGAAATGAAGAAGAATGGTTACAACCTTGGCGGAGAGCAGTCAGGGCATATCATCTTCCTTGATTACAACACAACAGGTGACGGCTTGCTAACAGGTCTTCAGCTAGCCAATATCATGAACGCTACGAACAAGCCGCTTTCTGAACTGGCTGGAGAAATGAAGAAATACCCTCAGGTCCTCGTGAATATCCGGGTGACTGATAAGCATCATGTAACAGATAATGAAAAGGTAAAAGCTGTGATTGAACAGGTTGAGGCGGAAATGAACGGCAATGGCCGCATCCTTGTTCGTCCATCGGGCACGGAGCCATTGGTACGTGTCATGGCAGAAGCAGCAACGGCAGAGCTTTGTGAAGAATATGTAAGAAGAATTGCTGTGGTAGTTGAAGAAGAAATGGGATTAAAAGAATAGCAATCAGTCATATGCATAAGGGCTTCGGAACATACAAGAGCCCTTATGCATATTTATTTATAGAGAAAGTTTATTGTTCTTCACATAGAGAAGTGTAAAGCTCCAGCGCCCGCCCTCTGAGGCACACGATGTGCTAGACCCGCCAGCCACAGGGCGTGGCGTTATCGGCGGGAAGCGTTTGTCAGGACTGACCAAGGAGGTGCGTTTTTCTTGTGAAGGGAAGTTTTAGCCAGAATATAAAGGGTAATTGTACGGGAAGGCTGTTTTCCTTTGTTTTCTATTGACGAATGCATGTGTATCATGTATGATTATCCTGTTTTTGTAAATGAGGCTGTTAATGTAGTAAGCCTTAAAAAACGATGTTATCGAAAGGTGGGCAGAGGTAGATCAATGGAAAATTAAAGCGCCAGGACTAATTCTTGACCGTAAGTGTGGATTAGTTGACGAGGTGGAGGTTTATCGAAGTTTCGGCGGATGCCTCCCGGCTGAATGCACAGCCGCGAATTCCATCTTTAAAACATTAAGGCAACTTAATGCACAAAGAGATGGGGATGCTAAAACTAACGAGGGATTGGATATTTAAAGTCTGACCTCAGGACCAATTATATGAGATAAGGGGGCAAGCTGCCCCTATATAAGAGGCTTCTTGCCCCCTGTCGTACAGGAGGAAAAGAAGTTATGTGTGGAATCGTTGGATATATCGGAAATAACGACTCGAAAGAGATTTTATTAAAAGGTCTGGAAAAGCTTGAGTATAGAGGGTATGACTCTGCGGGGATCGCGGTCATGAACGAAAAGGGAGTTCACGTTTTCAAGGAAAAAGGACGCATTGCGGATCTTCGCAATGCAGTGGACAACGGTGTCATGGCGAATGCTGGTATTAGCCATACTCGCTGGGCGACTCACGGTCCTCCAAGTAAGGTGAACGCTCACCCTCACCAGAGCTCAACAGGCAGACTGACTCTTGTCCACAATGGTGTAATCGAAAACTACGATCTATTGAAGCGCCAGTACTTGCAGTATGTTGAATTGAAAAGTGAAACAGATACTGAAATTATCGTCCAGTTAATCGAACTGTTCGTAAAAGAAGGTCTGAGCTTAGAAGAAGCGTTCCGTAAGACGCTGACACTTTTACATGGTTCATACGCACTTGCCCTTATAGATGAGCAAAATGAAGACACAATTTTTGTGGCGAAAAACAAGAGTCCTCTTCTTGTCGGCCTTGGCGATGGCTTCAATGTTGTTGCCAGTGACGCAATGGCAATGATCCAGGTAACAAACCAATATGTTGAACTGATGGACAAGGAAATGGTCATTGTCACGAAAGATGAAGTGACAATCAAGAACCTTGAAGGAGAAGTAGTTTCACGCGCTCCTTACACTGCAGAGCTTGATGCAAGCGACATTGAAAAGGGAACATACCCGCACTATATGCTCAAGGAAATCGACGAGCAGCCGCTTGTGATGCGTAAAATCATCCAGAACTATCAGGATGGCGAAGGCGCACTTGAAATCGACTCTGACATCGTTAAGGCGATGAAAGATGCAGACCGCATTTACATCATTGCTGCGGGTACTTCCTATCATGCAGGACTTGTCGGCAAGCAGTTCATCGAAAAATTGGCGAAGATTCCTGTTGAAGTCCATATCTCAAGTGAGTTCGGCTACAACATGCCGCTACTATCTGAAAAGCCATTGTTCATCTTCATTTCCCAGAGCGGAGAAACTGCGGACAGTCGCCAGGTTCTTGTTCAGGTGAAGGAAATGGGCTATAAAGCATTGACGATTACGAATGTACCTGGTTCAACGCTTTCCCGTGAAGCAGATTACACACTTCTTCTTCATGCTGGGCCGGAAATTGCGGTTGCTTCAACAAAAGCATATACTGCACAGCTTGCGGTCCTGGCAATTTTAGCGGAAGTAACAGCTCGCGGAATCAGCCACGAAGTAGACTTTGATCTTGTACAGGAACTGGGAATCGTGGCGACAGCTATGGAAGCTCTTTGTGATGACAAAGAGGAATTCGAAAGCATCGCGCGTGAATACCTGACTGTGACAAGAAACGCATTCTTCATCGGACGCGGAATCGACTTCTACGTAGGACTTGAAGGCGCGTTGAAGCTTAAAGAAATTTCGTACATCCAGGCTGAAGGCTTTGCCGGCGGAGAACTGAAGCATGGAACAATTGCTTTGATCGAAGAAGGCACACCAGTAATCGCTCTTGCAACACAAGGATTTGTAAACCTGAGCATCCGTGGAAACGTTAAAGAAGTCGCTGCCCGCGGAGCAAACCCGTGCATCATTTCCATGAGTGGACTGGAAACAGACGAAGACCGCTTCGTCATCCCAGAAGTGCACAGCCTATTAACACCTCTTATCTCAGTAATCCCGCTGCAGTTGATCTCATACTACGCAGCGCTGCACCGCGACTGTGACGTTGATAAGCCACGTAACCTGGCTAAATCTGTTACGGTTGAATAAATAGGTATTGGAACCCAGTCAGCATTTGATGCTGGCTGGGTTTTTGTTTTGTATTGAGCACGAAAGTACGAATCTCGAAAAAATCCGCATCCATAGAGGGGATGGAGACACGAAAAGGAGTCCTCGGTGAATAAAACGTCATCCATAGAGTCGTAGACCCAAAAAGAAGCGAATCCCGAAAAAAAGCGCCATCCATTGGGTCGATGGAGACACGAAAAGGAGCAAATCCCAACAAAAGGGCCATCCACACAGGCGATTGAGACCCAAAAAGAATCGAATCCAAAAAAAGCGCCATCCAACCTAAAGGTGGATGACGGGACAAATAAACTTCTTAGTGAAAAAATTAAAATCTGAGACAATTAGCCTTATTTACTTAAAGTAGGACCATTGTGCATGGCCAGTTAACTCGAGGTTTTTATTCAGTACCCTCCTAATTGTCCGTTTAGGTATATGCTCATTACTCCACTCATAAATGAGGTTAGTAGTAATCCTCCTATCAGGAAATAATAGTTTTATTTCGCTGATACTCCTCATGAGTGCTGTTTCAATTTCTTCATGTGAACCGCATGCGCAATTTATATATATTTTTTGAGACGTTGCCGGCGTCGATAAAACTATGGCAAGTGGGACAGATGATCCCTTTCTGTAGTTGTTCATACGCATAGGATGGCATTCGCTGATAAGGGGATTTAGTTATATGGAGAGATAGTAGTTTTTCCGTTATTTTATAATGCAGGTTGGTCAATTTGGATTGCTTGTTGTTCAAGTTTTTTAGGAAACGGTTTAACTGGGTGGGGAGAATGATGGGTGCATCCCTGGGTGCCTGAAATAAGGCGAATTCAAGGTTTGTAAAAATAAGGAGTGCTTTGATTGGTAGTGTAAAGCCGAGGCTGCTGAGTAGTTGCCGAAGCAGGGAACTACCTCGTTTTAGCTGTATCAGAGGATCCTTGACTTCGTTTCCGTTGACTCTTTTAAGATGCTCGCACTTCGTAATAGTAGTCACCTTCGTAATGCTTTACATTTGAAATAAATGGAATCCTGCATGATGACAGTAGAATCAATTTGGTAAAGGGACCGCCCATCTCGAAAAGTAAATCATTTAAAGTTAGATTTTCAATTTCGAGCCCCGTCATCCAGGCATCATATCGGACCTCGCCTTCGTAGCCTTTCCTCAGGCTATAATGTCTTTGTTTTTCTTTTTCAGAGAAGTTCATTCGTGGTTCCAGGAAATTCGTGATTTTCAATTCATCTGACTCTGTGCGGTGTTTTAGAATCATAATCCACATCTTTTCAATTTATATTCTTATGTAAAAAAGGTCCGAAATCCAGTAGACATTCTATGGCGAAATTTACAATGAAAAATAAAACAGTGTGATCCCTCAAGAGGATCACACTGTAAAAAGATTATTCGTCTGCTTCTTCGCTCTGCCTGTTTGTCTGATAAGGCAGCGTATCCCAAAAGCTAGTATCCATTGTTTCGATCGAGTCATCAGCAATCGCTCTGACGGTCGCATCCAATGTGGTTATAGTCTGTTTGATCAGATAGCCATTGCTTTTTTGTCCCAAAGCGTAAGATTCGATATAATGATCGGACATGCCTCGCATTTCAAATAACAGAGTCGAGATGTCATAGCGGACGGCAGCTCCGTTGCGGCCAATGTTTTCACCGGTACCGCCGCGGTATTTGCCGATATGACCCCAGCCAGTATCCTCGAGGGCATTATAAACAACTGCCCCAAGCTTCTTGGAGCCTTCAAGCACATCAGGTTTCACATTTTCATTCGTAGGATAAAGAATCGAGCCCGAAACGAGTTCACCCTCTGTTTCACTGAGCGTGCCCTGATGATGAAGGTCAATCATGTAATCAATATCATATTTAGCAAAAACATTCTCATGAAGCGCACGTGCCTCTGGTTCCATCTCGCTAGTATCTTTGTCATGCTCACGGTTAAGGTCAACCTCGTTCGCATTGTAACGAGTCAGGTGGCGATCGCCATCTGCTAAATAGTCATCAAGCGAGAAGTCGACATCACCCATCGCCCCGTCCGCATTCAGCATTGGAATTACAAGAATGTTAACATTTTTAAGAACACCACTTGTTTTACCTGTGCCTAAGTGTTTGATGAAATCAAGTGCACCCTCTGTTGTCAGCTGTTCGTTCCCGTGCTGCTGAGTTAGAAACAGGATGGTTGGATTATCCGGGTTGGAAATATACTTCGCCATGTGAATATCACGGCCTTTGACAGTCTGGCCAATCACTTCTAGCTCCATTGCCTCCTGCTTGGCATCTTGCGTCTTAAGGTAATCTACTAAACTTTCATATGTATGCAAAATCGATGTTTGGATGGATCCATGACCGGTACTCGGCCCATTTCCAACAGCGCCTGCCGGCAATGCCACCGCAGTTACGGCTCCAAGTGCCATCATGCTTGATAAAGAAACGGAAAGAACCTTCTTTTTCAATGTCATATCGTCATTCCTCCTATAAAACTAGATTCACTATAAATATTACTGAATCTTTAAAAAATAATTAATAGAGTATGATGCCTATTTTTCAGACAAATTTCGAGCATCGAAATAAGTAAAAATGATTGAGTTTAAAAGTGTGAAAACGGGGTTTGATAGGTAAAAAGTAGTCAGATAGGATGGGTTTGGAGAATTCGCTGATATTAGACTAACGTGGACTGGGTAAGGAGACACAGTGATAGCAGGGATCTTAACTTTTCGATGGGAACGTTCAGAGATTATGGTCAGTTAGGAAAATAATAGGGCCGCAAGAGGTAAATTAATAGCTTTAGGCCGCAAAAGGTAAAATAAAAACAAAAAACGTGCTCAGCTGTGGCACGCTTTTTGTTCGTGATGCATTAATTTCTTTCTAGTTCTTCCTCAAAGTAAAATGTGCTTGGGTATTCTTTAACAGTGTATGAATATCTTTTCATGTTTTTCACGTATTGGGATTTCATGATTGTCACTGTTTCGCCGGTTTCTTTGATATTGACCGATTGACCTGTTTTATAAAGGTTGCTTGCGCTTTTCAATTAGCCACGCCCTTTCATGTTCTCTTAATTATACCACATTTTTTGATTCACTTTTATTAATCCATTATGGGCTTTTGCATGATTATTTATAAAATCCTGTTTTTGGAAAATTCCTAAATGCTTGCACTATCCTATCAATTCTGTTATTCTTAGGAAGAATTATTTTTGTTCGGTATGCAAGGAAAGAACATGCACTGCTTGATTCGCCTGGATATCACTGAGACAAGAATAGTAACAAATTGTGTGGATATCACACTAGGGAGGCAACAAAAATGGAAAACGGTAAAGTAAAATGGTTTAACGCAGAAAAAGGTTTCGGATTCATCGAACGTGAAGGTGGAGAAGACGTATTCGTACACTTCTCAGCTATCCAAGGCGAAGGCTTCAAGACTCTTGAAGAAGGCCAAGAAGTTTCTTTCGACGTTGAGCAAGGCGCTCGTGGACCACAAGCAGCTAACGTTACAAAACTATAATAACGGATTAGCCCATACAAACAAGCTCTGAGTAATCAGGGCTTGTTTTTTTATTTTGAAGTAAAAACATAAAAAAACCCCACTCCGGTTGAGTGGGGTTTAATGCGGTAAAGCAATGGTTGTTCTTATTATAGCATAAGTTTGACAGACACTGTAAAAAAAGTTTTTCGGATTATAAACTTTATTGGTTATTTGCGCCCCTCCTCTTTCATTCCCTCCCAAAAACCTGAGTTCAGGGTGTTACATTTCAAAACTTCGTTGTAAAGTCTTTAAATAGTCAAATTTATGAGATTTTATTAAAATATCAGAATTTTTCATTGAAGTATCTGTATGGAGAGTAGATAATAATTGTGTAGGTGTAAATTCATATTTTGAAGAACCCTGGGGGATACAATGATAGAGTTTATAAAAGATTTGATCCTGCATTTTTCAATTATATTATCGCTGGGCTTCATGTATAACTTTCTATGGATGCAGAAGCGTTCGGTATATAAAAAACAAGTCTTTAAAGTGGCAATTTTAGCAGCGCTATTGATGACGATGGCTTTACCAGTACGATTTCATGGTGGCCTGGGAATTCGACTTAAAGCTGATTCCAGTCTTCGTTGCCTTTTTCTATCTAAGCAGGACTGATAGCTTTTTACTAGTGGCTGTCCTGTTATTATTGCAAGGCTTCGTTGAGATAGATAAACTCCCCGTCACGGCCGTCAATTATCTTGTCATATTGATTTTATTTTTTTCGATTGAAAAATTATATATGAAAACAACTGTTAACAAAAAAATAGCGCTCGGGCTATTGGTGTACGGCCTGATTACGACGACAAGGCTTGCAGCGATGGTCAACGCTGGCAAAGCTGAGGAATATCTGTATTTGCTGGTCTTTTCAATCGTCTCCTTCGTTGCGCTTTCGGTCACCATATACATCATTGAGATGACCAACTTGCAGCTTAAATTGATGCATGAGCTTCACAAGGCTGAGAAGTTTTCAGCAATCAGCCAGCTCGCAGCTTCGGTAGCCCATGAAATCCGAAATCCAATGACAACAATCAGAGGCTTCATGCAGGTTCTTCAGGGAGAAAGAAATTTAAATGATAACCAAAACCTCTTCATCACGATATCCCTCCAAGAGCTTGATCGTACCCAGACAATCATTGATAATTTCCTTTCGCTGGCAAAACCAAATACAGGAAGCATGGCGAAAATTGACCTGAGCGAACTTTTAAAAGAAACGATTGACTTCATGAGATCATACTCGCATCTCGCTAGTACAGAATTAGTGGGGGCCATCGATAAGAACCTATGCATCAAAGGTGATGCTCATGAAATCAGACAAGTTTTCATCAATATTTTAAAAAATGGAATAGAAGCTATGCCTTCTGGAGGAAGCATCTACATCATCGCCAAGGTCGACAAAAATAATGTGAGAATCCAGTTCCGGGATGAAGGCGTCGGCATGAATAAAGAGCAGCTCGGGAGACTTGGTCATCCTTATTACTCTACTAAGGAAAAAGGAACAGGTCTCGGGATGATGATCTCCTTTGATATTATCCAAAGAATGAGAGGCCGAATCAATGTCGACAGTGTAGAAGGAAAAGGAACGACATTTACGATTCTCCTTCCCTGTGAGTGATAGAATACAGACCTTGTAGAAGATCTGTATGGGACAAACGGAAGGCGGAAGCGGGAAAAAGTGTCCAATAGGAGGGGGCTATCGGACACACGGAAGCCAGAAAACGGAATCTTAAATAACAGAGGAGACTGATAGCAGTCTTCTTTTTTTATTGATTGAAAGATGAAGGACTCATTAATTAACTTCGGGGGTTCCGCCGTCTCCTCCGCTTTTCGAGTTTGGATGTAATTTTTAGTGCGTCGAAATACAATCTTAAGTTATAATAATTTTTAAAAGATTTTTATAATTATTTTGACAGGAAGGGGAAGTGCTCCATGGCGGATTTTAATACTTATTTTTTGATGAATGTTGATGAGGTCGGTTCGTATGTGAAAGAAAAGACCGATTTCTTTGATAAAGATGTTGAATTGAGTTGTACAGAAATTGGGGATGGCAATTTGAATTATGTTTTCCGGGTGATTGATGAGCAATCAGGAAAGTCAGTGATTGTTAAACAGGCAGGTGATACTGCGAGAATTTCCGATGAGTTCAAGCTTTCTACCAATCGGATCCGGATTGAATCTAATGTTCTTAAGCTTGAGGGTGAGCTGGCGCCAGGATTGGTACCGGATGTGTACCTGTTTGATAAAGTCATGAACTGCTGTGTGATGGAGGATCTGTCTGATCACACGATTCTGCGTACTGCGCTTAATGAAGGACGTATTTTTCCGAAGCTTGCGGATGACCTGACAACTTTCATGGTCAATACGCTGCTGCTCACTTCTGATGTGGTCATGGAGCATAAAGCGAAGAAGGCACTTGTCCAGGATTATATCAACCCTGAATTATGCGAAATTTCTGAGGACCTAGTATACTCTGAACCTTTCACTGATCATAACAATCGAAATGAGCTGTTTCGGGCTAACAAAGAATGGATAGAAAAGAATATATATCGTGATGAAAAATTGCGCTTTGAAGCAGCGAAACTGAAGTTTGCTTTCATGACAAATGCTCAGGCCCTTGTGCATGGTGATTTGCATTCGGGTTCAGTTTTTGTAAAAGAAGATTCTACAAAAGTGATCGATCCTGAATTCGCGTTTTACGGACCGATGGGCTATGACGTTGGCAATGTGGTTGCGAACCTGATGTTCGCGTGGTCACGTGCATATGTAACAAATGTTGATGAGAAATTTGTTTCCTGGCTTGAGGAAACGATTAGTGATATGGTTGATCTCTTTGTCGAAAAATTCCTGGCAAGCTGGAAGGAAAATGTCACTGATATCATGGCGAAGGAGCATGGCTTCGACCGCTGGTATCTTGATACTGTTCTTCAGGATACGGCATCGGTCACTGGCATGGAGATGATTCGTCGTATTGCCGGGTTGGCGAAGGTTAAGGATCTGACGACAATTGCAGAGGACGAGCAACGAGTGGCGGCAGAGCGGATTTGTCTGTCTGCAGCGAAGCAGTTCATCTTGGAATCAGGCAGCTGTAAAACGGGCGATCAATTTCTAAAAGTATTAAAGGATTCAGCTTCAATACATAATATGCGATAATAGGACGTTCCCATCGAGATTTTTGAGAAAGAGAGGCGCATCATATGTTGCTTCTGGAAGAACGGATGAAAGTCGTAGAATACGGAAAGAAAATCATGACAAACGGCCTGACGAAAGGGACGGGTGGAAATATCAGCATTTACAATCGAGATCAGCAGCTGGTTGCCATCAGTCCAAGCGGGATTGACTATTACGAAACGAAGCCTGATGATGTGGTCATCATAAATTTGAATGGCGAAATTGTCAATGGCACGAGGAAGCCGTCGAGTGAGCTTGATATGCATTTGATTTTTTACCAGCGTCGCGAGGATTTAAACGCACTGGTCCATACCCATTCGCCATATGCAAAAACGATAGCGACACTGGGTTGGGATATTCCGCCGATCACCTATTTAGTGGCGTTTGCAGGTCCGAATGTCAGATGCGCTCCCTATGCAACATTTGGAACGAAGGAGCTGGCGGAAAAAGCTTTTGAAGGAATGGTGGATAGAAGAGCCGTGCTGTTGGCGAACCACGGTATGATTGCCGGCGCCCATAACATCGAAACAGCATTTACGGTCGCTGAGGAAATTGAATTCAGTGCTCAGATTTATTATCAGGCGAAAGCGATTGGTGAGCCAACAGAGCTTAGCGAAGAAGAAATGGCACGCCTGTCCAAAGAATTTGAAAGTTATGGTCAGAGATGACCCCCTTTATTAGAGGGTTTTTTCTTTTGGATAGCCTTATACAGTAGAAGTATGATACATAATAGTAATACCTCTGCCAATTCAACCTTTCAGCTATATTTCATAAAAGTGAATCACAAAGTCACTAGATTATGCTATGATTATTAAAAGAAAAAAATGGACTGATTGGATAGTTTTACTAGAGGGGGACAGGCTGGCTATGAGAGCGAGGACAAGGAAGAGTGAACCTTTTTCATTTGATAGATTGAAGGATTTTTTCACTACTGTGATTCTGCATCTTAGTTTTTATGCCTTCATCGTGTTTCTCGTCATTTTTTTCATTGATAATTTTAGTTGAATACATAAAAACACAGCTGCCGTGATTTAATTGGCAGCTGTGTTTTGTTTTCTAAGGATTCATAGGGTTGTTATCATTATGAGGATCCATAGGGTTATTGTTACCATTCTGGTTCCGGTTGTTCAATTTGGGTCCAGTACCAGGATTCTGATACTTATTGTTTAAGTCTGGTCCAGTACCAGGATTCTGGTACTTATTGTTTAAGTCTGGTCCAGTACCAGGATTCTCGTACTTATTGTTTACATCTGGTCCAGTACCAGGGTTTGGATTCTGGTTCAGATTGTTCAGGTTTGGTTGTGTTGCATGGTTCGGGTTGACTGGGTTGTTCTTTTTCATTTTCTGCTGCTGGACTGCTTCATGGTCAATGCTGGTTTTTTCGATTTTATCATCGAACTTAGCCAGGTATTTCGACGCGAAGTTCTTGCCGCCAAGACCAAATGCCAGTCCGAACGCAAGCGCCAGTCCGCCAAGTGTCAGGATGAATGCTGCTGCGTTCACGATTGCTGGTGCTACTCCAAGCTGGTCTAGGGCCATGAAGACAGCAATTGTGATAATCGCATATTTTGCGACAGTTGCGAGCACATTGGAAGAGTCTCCTTGCAGGATACTGCTGAGAACTTTCTTTGCAAGGCCGGCGAGCCACAGGCCACCAAGGATAACAATTGCCGCAATCACATTAGGCAAATAAGCAATTACGCCTCGTGCCAGGTCGACGAAGAAATCAAGATTCACTACATTCAATGCTTCAGCTACAAATAGCAGGACAACAATGACCTGGACGATATAGCCGACAACTTCTGACAAGCTTAATGAGTTAGGACGCTTTGCTGCCCCGCCTACCATTACTCCTTTAAAATAAGAGTCAAAGCCAATTCTTCTTAATAAATCGGTTGTGAATTTCTTCAGCCACTTTCCAAGCCATAAGCCAATCATGACAAGGATGATGGTACCACAACGATATTTGGAATCATCGTCAGGATATCGTTCAGCATCGCGATGGCTGGTTCAGATATTCCTTCGACATCAAGGCGCTCAAGAGCAGCGATGACCGTCGGAATCAAAATCAATACGAAAGCAATTGTGCCGATCACTCGTGAAAGGCTAGTGCCTTCAAATAACCGGGAAATCCCAAATCGCTGAACTAATTTTTCAGTGCCAATGCTTTGTAAAAAGTTCGTCAGGATATCACGGACGATTTTAGCAACAAAATAACCGACTAAAAGAATCAGCGCTGCTGCAAATAATTTAGGAATGAAAGAAAGGATTCCCTCGATCATGTTTTCGAAAGGCTGTGAAACGCCATGCAGGTTCAGTGCGGATAATACGGCCGGCAACGCCATTAGCAACACAAGATAGAAGACGATGTTTGCAACCGTGTCAACTGCGTTTGTAGTCTGCTGGTTATCGTCCGTTAGCTTGTACTTGCTCAGTTTTTCATGGACACCGAGCGTCTTGCCGCCTTTTTGGATCAGGAACTTCAGCCCTGATGCAATCAACCAGGCAAATAACAGAATCAAACCTGCTTTCAGTATGTTCGGGATCGCTGCGGCAATCGTTGAGAACATTCCGACGAGCGGCTCCGTCAAAACATATAAATCTAAGATATTCAGGAACATGATGAAGACAAATACTAGAATTAAAATATAGACAATCTTGCTGATGATCTTTTCCGCTGAGTACTTTTTATTATTTACGTTTGAAAAAAGCTTGTTATCAAGGCTCGTTTTCTGCAGCCCCTTATAAACTGCTTTTTCGATTAATTTTGCGACAAGCCACCCGACAAGAAGGACTGCGAGCGCGATCAGCATATTTGGCAGCTTGCCAAGAATGCTGTCCCAGCCATTATAAAAATAATTGTTCAAACTTCTCACTCCTTATTTTAATTGGACTTTCAAAGCGAGCTCTGGATGCGTATAGATAAGAACAAGAACTAGCAAAGCTTATACCTGTGAAAAAAGTCCTTAGCTAGCTAGCAAGCATACTTTAATCTACCCAATTGTTGTCTATGTAAACAATGCAGGCAACATTGCTTTCAGAGGTTAATGTGTTTTTAATTGATCGATATAAAGAGAGAGCAGAGGGATTATTGCTTGGGACTTTATGATGTCTTTAATGGGATGTATATGGAATGATTAGGAGGGTCGTTAAACAATAAAAAACCGGGCAATCGCCCGGTTATGCTTTCTTTGATCTTTTTAAATATGCGTAAATCAGGTATCCGACAATCACGACGACACCTAAAATAATCGTGAGCATCGCGAAGTTTTCTTCGATGAATGGCATTGCTTTGTCACCAAGAGCAACGATGATCGCTGCTTCCAGGAAGAAGCGCAGGCCTCGTCCAATGATGGACCAGATGATTAGTGTTGGAATCTTCACATTGGAGATTCCGGAAAAAATCGTGAACACTTTGTATGGAATTGGAGTGAATCCAGCTATTAAAATCGCCATCGCTCCGTACTTTTCAAAGTAACCTTCAACTAGGGCAATTTTTTCTTCTTTTATAAAATAACGCAGAATTGGACGGCCAACTTTTTTACCGATGTACCAGCCCAGCAATGCTCCAAGTACAGATCCGGCTGTTGTGATGAATGCGTACCACAATGCCCGGTCAGGGTTCGCGATTCCCATTGGTATCATCAAGACATCAGGCGGAATCGGGAAAAAGGAAGATTCCAGGAAAGACACGAAGAATAGTCCCCACGAACCAAATTCAAGCAGCCATTCTTCAAACGCATGTATCCATTCAGACATGAAACAGTATCTCCTTTAAGTTGTTATAGGAAGGCCGCAAAAAGAGCCTAATAAAAAGTATACCATGTTTAATTCTGCTAGAGCCAACTATTTCAGCAATGAGAAGATCCCATTTCACTGGCCGGAGATTAATAAAGAGACTGCGTTGATTTATTTAAAGGATAAAAGTGGTAATGTATAATGGAACTCAATAAAAAGAGGGAGTTGCCTATGGAATATATAATCTATTTGCTGCTGGGCGGCTTGATCAGCGTCCTCTCTGGATTTTTCGGTGTGGGCGGGGGCTTTATCCTGACGCCCATTTTACTGTTGATCGGCTTTTCGCCGCTTGAGGCAATCACGACAAGCTTGTTTTTCACAGTGGGTACATCCATTTCGGGAATTACAGCTCATATCCGTCTGAAGAATATCCTCTGGAAAGAGGGCCTGATCATGGGAGCAAGTGGTATTGTCGCGACACAGCTGGCAAGGCCGCTTGTATATAGTCTTGAGGCACGAGGGTGGGACGACGTCGTCATTCCGTTCCTCTATATCATACTGCTGTTATTTTTTGCGATAAAAATGATTCGTCAGGGCAAGAAGACAGACGATGGGAACACTGCCCTAACTTCTTTTTCGATGCCAAAGCTATTGGCTGTTGGCTTTGTCGGCGGTTTTGTTTCGGCAACACTTGGAGTTGGCGGGGGGTTCATCATCGTTCCGCTTATCATTACATCGCTGGGCTTCAATCCGAAAAAGGCTGTCGGAACGAGTCTTTTTGCTGTATTGTTGATCGTCTCAGTAGGGTTTATCTCCTATGCGATCAACACGGATATCGATTATTTCATAGGCCTGATGCTGGTTGCCGGTACGCTGTTTGGCTCCCATTTCGGCGCAAGAATGACTGGATATTTTGAAAACAGGGAAATGAACCAAATGCTAGGTATTCTATATCTTGTCACGCTCGCAGGAGCAGTTCTAAAGCTGTTTGACTTGAATAAAATGGGCCTTTGGATCATGGGTATTTTCATCGTGTATTTTTTTGTAAAATCAACACTTAAAACCAGGGTAATGAAAAAAGTATAAATTTTTTCACTTAGATTAGTATCTAGCTCCAGCGCCTAGCACCTCGAGTCGCTTCGATCCGCTCAGGTGAAGTCAAAGAGCGACTTCACTGATCGGCCCTCCAGCGCTTGTCGGGGCTGACCAAGGCGCTTGTGCTTTTCTTATGTTTATGCCTCAGAGGTAATTGGATGCTTAAAGAACTTAGGAAGCTCCATCCCAGGTCTCTTTTTCACGAATAATGCTCCTTCTCTTTTGAAAGGTGCTCGTTGATATTGGTGGTCATGATCATCAGGTGTGAAGTGAAATTGAATTTCAACAAGGGACCCGAAGCAGGTGATTAAATCATTTATTCTAATTGGAGAAGAGCTGATAACATCATATAGTTGAATCATGTTATTTTCCCTGGTGAAAATAACAATAGCGCCTTTTTCTATATGATAGTAGAGATGTTCAGGAAAAACATTCAGGATGTGGTACATCGTAATCCCGGACGAATTCGCAGTCGAAAAGGTCTTTGAAACCGGCACTCTGCCATTCACGATTTTTTCAATGAGGTCCAGATCATCTGCCAGCTCAAGTTTCCTGTATTCAGATCCTTCCGGGGCGGGAAATCCCTTGGCTGTAAACTGATATTCTTCAACTTCTATAAAACCGAACTTAGGATAAAAGTCGAGCACACTATCATTTGCGAACAGGTACATAAAATCATACTTTCCCTGATACACTTCCAAAACATGGTTCATCAGACTTGCTGACAGCCCCCTGCTCCGATAATCCGGATGGGTCATGACGGTGCCGATCTGAAGAGCTTTATAGTTTTTTTCATCGATAATAAAATCGAGCTCGTTGACCGATACATTGGCAATAATCTTGTCGCCGTCTGCAAAGGAGAACGGGATGTATTCCTTGCCCCAATATCCGTGTTCGTTCCAGCTTTTAAAATCAAGCCCGAAAATATCAGTGGCAAGCTGGAAAAAGCTATCCCTCAATACCTCATTCTCGCGGTAATGGCTTACTAGCTTCATATATCAAAACTCCTGTCTTTGGAGGCGAACATATACGTTTTATGATGGAACCGGATCCCGTAAATCAATCCAATTGCGAGCATATTGCCCATAAGCGAACTGCCTCCATAACTGATGAATGGGAGCGGGATACCGGTAATCGGAAGCAGCTGGATCGTCATCCCGATATTCTGAAAAACGTGGAAGGTGATCATGCTGATGACACCCGCACTAATATAGGTATTGAATGGATCATTCGTATCCAGTGCGGTTTTTGTCAAATGATAGATTAACAGGAAATACAGGCTGATGACAAAGCTGCCGCCCGCAAAGCCGAATTCCTCGCCGATCACACTGAAGATGAAGTCCGTATGGCTTTCAGGAATATAGACTTCACTGCCATTCAGGCCTTTCCCGGTCAGCATACCAGAACCAATGGCACTGAGGGATTTCTGCAGATGGTAGCCATATTCAGGATAGCTCTCAGGGTCAAGCCACGCATAAATGCGCCCAAACTGATACGTTTTTACACCCAGGTATTCTTTCAGGATCTCCGGCTTCCAAATCACGAGATACAATATGCCTGCTCCTAATGCCGCACCTCCGCCATAAAGAGGCAGGATGATCTTCCACGTGATACCTGATACAAGGATGATACCGGTGAAAATCGCAAGGACGACGAGAGAGGTTCCCAGGTCAGGCTGCAGCATGATCATTCCGAGTGGCAAACCGGTTATGAAACCAAGCTTGATGAAAAGCAGGAAGTCAGTCTGGAGTGTCTTTCTTGTATGCTTTTTATGGTGAGTATAGATCGTGCTGCTAAGCGCAAGAATCAGAAAGACTTTCATGAATTCTGAAGGTTGGATGGAACCGAAGGGCTCGATGAAAAACCAGCTTTTTGCGCCATTCCTTTCTTCGGCTATGCTTGCAGGAGCGAAAAAAAGGAAGACGAGCAGGAAGACTCCGAAGCCATACAAATACCAGCTGAGCTTCCGGTATTGTTCACTGTCGAACATCATTACAACCGCAATGATCCCTGACCCAACTACGTACCAAAAGATTTGTTTATATAAAAAGTTCTGTCCAAAATATTGCCCTGTTCTCTGTGCGCTGTAAATCGCGAAGCAGCTAGTCAAAAAGAACAACAATAAAAGGAGCGTCAACGTCCAATCAAATCGATCGATTTTTTTAATAGGCTTTTCCATTTGCTACACCCTGTCTCCATCCGTTTTTACAATATTATGCTAGCAGAGTTGAATTATCCTTACAATCCCTTATCAGGTAACATATTCCTACTCAAGTAATAGACGAATGAAATGGGAGAATAGTTTCTTTTGTAATAGGGATTCTTAAACGTGTTCGTACGATAATATTTATGTTTTTGAAGAGTCAGAATAAGATATTTTCATGGGTTTTTGTTAGAATGGAAGAAGTGATATTTGTACGGAGTCAGAGTGTCGCTGGCCATCATGCAGCTGAGAATTTTCGGGAGGTCGTGCTTTTTGAAAAAGAACCATCCTTATAGCAGGGATATACTATATGTCCATTTGAACGAGCGGGACCAGTACGTGCTCTCGCATGGTATGGAATTTCATGAATTTGCAAGGTCACTGTCTGATTCGCTTAACCATCTGCTGCTGCTGAAGCATCGTTATGAGGATGGTGAGTTCAATAGACATACCTTATTTGAATTTGTACCTGAAGACAGCGTTGAAAAGTTGGTCGCCGCAAATGTCCATGCATACGGTGATTTTTGCTGGATCGATTTTGAGGAAGTGGAAGCGCTGAATGTGCTGACGGTCCAGGAGATTGCCGAGCTTCTTTATCTAGGCCATATCAAGCACCATTTGAAGCAGCCATTTTATAACCAGCTCAATAATCGCTTTGTTTTTCTTTCCCATGAGGATGGCTGGTTCAACAAAATATACTACCGCAACTTTAATGATTTTTTCCGGATGCTCGGTACGGTCCTGTCCGGAAAGCTAGGTGAAATGAAACCAGAAAAAACATTGCTGGGAATCAGGAAAAAGAAGTCCTACCCAGCTATCAGCAAGGAAATCCTGAAATCATTGACGCCTGCGATGAAGGAAGGGGCGGTTTTTTCGCTCAAAAACATCCAGCAAAACCGCAGCAGAATTGAAATACCGATTTGGATCATCGGAGATTTTGCCAATATGGATGACATGCATGATGAATATAAAGAAGCAAGCCGCAGTAATCCTGACGGCAGGCTAGTTTTTGATAAAAAAGTAAAAGAGTGGAGTCTGCTTGCCCAATAAAGTCGGAAAAGCAAAATTTTTGGAGCAATTTCTGGCAAATCGTGTATAATGGGGTTTAGCGGAAAATTACATATCGAAATGAACAGGTGTCTTTTTAAACAAGACTTAATAGGGAAGTTGGTGAAAATCCAACGCGGTCCCGCCACTGTAAATGGGAGCAAGCTGCATTATGCCACTGTACAAACGTATGGGAAGGCGCAGCGAGCATTGACCATGAGCCAGGAGACCTGCCTGTCCATTGCACCAGCAAACCTACGAGGATAGGGAGGTGCCGACAGGCTCTATGTCTTTTATGAGGATAAAAACATTTGCTTACTCGGACATCTCCCCTTCAGGTGGAGATGTTTTTTTAGTATTTATAGCTTTGTTGAAGTCGAAATGCTGGTATTTAACAGCCTGATTAGACGAAGCTAACCGAAAAATTGGAGGAGAAGCAAATGAAAAAATTATTATTATTGTTGATGACAGCCATGATCTTGGCTGGCTGCGGTACAGAAGCACAGCCTGAAAAGAAGGAAAACGAAAAAACCGCGCAGGAGCAGAAAACAGGATTCCCTGTCACGGTAAAAGATGCGCTTGATGAAGAAGTGGTCATAGAAGAAAAGCCTGAAAGAATCATTTCCCTGATTCCGAGCAATACGGAAATTGTATACGCACTTGAGAGCGGAGAGGCGATTGTAGGCGTCACTGATTTCGATAATTATCCTGAGGATGCAATGTCAAAGGAAAAAATCGGCGGCATGGAATTCAATATTGAAAAAATGATTTCTCTGAAGCCAGACCTTGTCCTTGCTCCTGGTTCAACTGCGGACACTGTAAAAGAAGGTCTTCAGCAGCTAAAGGATGCGGGAATTGCTGTTGTCGTTGTGAATGACGCACAGTCATTTGAAGAAGTATTTGTATCGATCGAGATGATTGGCAAGGCCATTGGCGAGACAGAAAAAGCCGATCAGCTTGTAGAAAAGATGAATAACAGTTTTGCAGAATTGAAAAAGAAAGCTGAAGCAATCAAGCCGGAAGAGCAAAAAACGGTCTTTGTAGAAGTCTCGCCTGCGCCGGAAATCTACACTGCCGGCAAAAACACTTTTATCAATGAAATGCTTGAGTTGATTGGTGCGAAGAACGCTGCCGGAGATCTGGATGGCTGGCCGAAAGTTGACCCTGAAGCAATCGTCGAGCGTAATCCCGATGTGATTGTGACAACCTATGGATATTATACAGACAAGCCAATCGAACAGGTTCTCGCGAGACCAGGCTGGAATAATGTAAAAGCAGTCAAGGACCAGCAGGTATTCGATGTCCACTCTGACCTCGTAACCCGTTCTGGCCCAAGGCTCGCTGAAGGAGCAGAGGAGCTTGCAAAAGCCATTTATCCAGACATTTTTAAATAGTAAAGCAATAGCCTATCTGATCACGGCAACGTTTTTAATCATTTCCATGCTGCTAGGCATATCAATCGGAACGGTTTCCATCCCTGTACCCCGCTATTATTAAAATCATTGGTGCTGAGATTTTCCGCTACCAGGGACAGGGAATCGATCCGATGCATGCTAGTATTGTCATGGATATCAGGCTGCCGCGTGTTTTGCTGGCAGGGCTAGTCGGTGCGTCCCTTGCCATTGCCGGTGCGGCATTCCAGGGACTGCTCCGTAACCCGTTGGCAGATCCATATACCCTGGGGATTTCATCAGGGGCCTCCATCGGTGCGGTCATCACGCTGTTTTTTGGGATCTCAATGCCGCTGGTTGGGGCATTCACGTTGCCGGTGCTGAGCATTTTGTTCGCATTCGCAACCGTGTTGTTTGTGCTATTTTTTGCCCGGAGAGTCGACAGACTGCTCAGGGTTGAGACGATTATTCTGACTGGAATCATTCTAAGTTCATTTCTTGGGTCATTCATTTCATTGATGATTGCCTTATCTGGAGAGGAGCTGCGGCAAATCATAGGCTGGCTGCTTGGCAGCGTGTCGATGAGAGGCTGGGAATACATCAATATTATTTTCCCTTTTTTTATTATTGGATTGCTGATTTTGCTTGCAAATACCAGGGAGTTAAATGCAATGTCCTTCGGTGAGGAACGGGCGCAGCACATGGGTGTCAATGTCGAGCGCCGCAAGCTGCTGATCTTATTGTCTGGTTCTCTTTTAACAGGCTCAGCGGTTGCGGTCTCTGGGACAATAGGCTTTGTCGGTCTCGTCATCCCGCATCTGACAAGGACAGTCTGGGGACCGGACCATCGTCATTTGCTGCCGTTATCTGTGCTGATCGGCGCCGGCTTTCTGATTCTTGCCGATCTTGTATCGAGGACAATCATCGCGCCATCAGAATTACCGATTGGCGTGATCACAGCCTTGATCGGTGCTCCGGTTTTTGCATTGATTTTAATGAGAAGTCGTAAGGAAAGAAGTGCTGGCCGATGATTACAGTGAAGAGTTTGACAGGCGGATATGCAGGCGGAGAGGTGTTAAAGGGAATTTCCTTCGAGGTCTGCAAGGGGGGAGTTGTTTGGAATTCTTGGGCCCAATGGCAGCGGCAAAACAACCCTTTTAAAAATGATCAGCCGAGCTCTGGATTTCAGAGAAGGTTCAATCGATGTGGATGGACGTCCGTTGACACAATACTCACCAAAGCAGCTTGCAAGGATGATGGCGGTCCTGCCTCAGCACGGTGAACAGGCCTTTCCTTATTCGGTAAAAGAAACTGTATCACTTGGGCGCTATGCACACCAGAAAGGCTGGTTCAATAGCTGGCGAGCCGAGGATGAACAGGTTGTCGAGAAGGTGATGGAACAGACAGGGATAACTCACTTTCAGGATAAATCGATCGTAGAATTGTCCGGCGGTGAAAAGCAGCGGGTATTTCTCGCGCAAGCATTGGCTCAACAGCCCAGAATCCTCCTGCTCGATGAGCCGACGAACCATCTTGATCTCAGCTTTCAAAAGGAACTGCTCGATTTGCTGAAAAAGTGGGCGGTGGAAGAGGAGTTGACGGTCGTCTCGATTTTTCATGACTTGAATCTGGCTTCTTTATATTGTGACAGGCTAATGTTAATGGAAAATGGTGAAGTCTTGATAGTTGACTCTCCTGTAGAGGTTTTAAAAGAAGAAAGGATTAAAAGAGTCTATAAAACCCAGATTAAAAACCATCCGCATCCGGAAATTGCCAGGCCGCAATTGCTGTTGTTGCCAGAAGATGACGGGGTACATGAAGCCAATCTTACAATAGACAGCAGGCTTCTGGATGTAGGGCGAGACCGGATCGTCCTCCAGTCTCCAGTGACATTGAGGACGATGTCTTCGGGAATCACTGGTGCCGGGATTGGCTGGCACAGTTCGTTCGTACACCGAGTTGTACCAATGGAATATGACTGCAGCGACCATAAGGCGGAAATGGCAGAATATCTGGAGGATAACGGCTTCCTGCCAAGCGAGACAGTGGGGATGATGACAGCTGTTCCGGCAGAGACCGCATCATACCAACTGTTTGAAGGTGACGGCCTTTCCATTTTCATCATTGTCTCGGCCGGGAATACTCAACGTGACAGACCGAGGAATATCAATACATGGCTGTTCATTAATGGCAGGATTTCCGAGGAGGCTTTTATCCAGAGCGCACTGACCGCGGCAGAGGCGAAAATAAGCGTCTTGCATGAGCTGGAGGGGAGTGGATCTGGTAGTGCTGGCCAGTCAACTGGCATATCTACGGACAGCATTTGCATCGCCGCAACCCAGCAGGGCCGAACAACTTCGTATGCAGGCACCGCAACACCACTCGGAAAGCTGATCAGCGAGGGGATTTCCACCTGCACGAAGCAAGCAATTCTGAACTATAGAACAAGCAAAAGCACATTTAAGCATCTATGAAGGAAACAATCCACTTCATCTCGAATGTATTCATAAGAGGTGATGAGAATGGAAATGAAAATGGGCTATGTCATTCTATATGTATCCGACCTGGAAAAAACAAAGCATTTTTACGGAGAGCTGCTTGGTCTGAAACTTCGTAATGAGTTTGGAACCTACATCGAATACGAAACAGGCAATACCGTTCTGTCGATGAACACAAGAGAAAGCGGCCGTGAAATTACGACACTCCCAATCCCGGATGGCCTAAGGAATGAACAAACCTTCGAGCTCGGGTTTGTAACAGAGGATGTCCCGGGCGCAGTTGAAACACTGCGAGCCGCTGGAATCCCAATCCTGCTCGAGCCAAACGAAAAACCATGGGGTCAGGTTGTCGCCTATGCAGCCGACCCGGATGGACACTACATAGAAATCTGTACGCCGATTGGGTGAAAAAAAGGTCCTGCAGTTCACTGAGCTGCAGGACCTTTTATTTGGATAAGTATATAAGGGGAAGTTGGAAGTACAATGGCGATTAAGGCTAATATGTGCCCGAAAACCGGAAGGAACGGTAATTTCGGTAACAAGTGAGGCCGCCATGTGCCCGAAAAAGGGAAGGAGCAGTGATTTCGGTAACAAGTGAGGCCGCCATGTGCCCGAAAAAGGGAAGGAGCAGTGATTTCGGTAACAAGTGAGGCCGCCATGTGCCCGAAAACCGTAAGGAACGGTAATTTCGGTAACAAGTGAGGCCGCCATGTGCCCGAAAACCGTAAGGAACGGTAATTTCGGTAACAAGTGAGGCCGCCATGTGCCCGAAAAAGGGAAGGAGCAGTGATTTCGGTAACAAGTGAGGCCGCCATGTGCCCGAAAACCGTAAGGAGCGGTAATTTCGGTAACAAGTGAGGCCGACATGTGCCCGAAAAAGGTAAGGAGCAGTGATTTCGGTAACAAGTGAGGCCGCCATGTGCCCGAAAACCGTAAGGAGCGGTAATTTCGGTAACAAGTGAGGCCGCCATGTGCCCGAAAAAGGGAAGGAGCGGTAATTTCGGTAACAAGTGAGGCTAACATGTGCCCGAAAAAGGGAAGGAGCGGTAATTTCGGTAACAAGTGAGGCCGCCATGTGCTCGAAAACCGGAAGGAACGGTAAATTCGGTAACAAGTGAGGCCGCCATGTGCCCGAAAAAGGGAAGGAGCAGTGATTTCGGTAACAAGTGAGGCTAACATGTGCCCGAAAAAGGGAAGGAGCAGTAATTTCGGTAACAAGTGAGGCTAACATGTGCCCGAAAAAGGGAAGGAGCGGTAATTTCGGTAACAAGTAAGGCCGCCATGTGCCCGAAAAAGGGAAGGAGCAGTAATTTCGGTAACAAGAGAGGCCGCCATGTGCCCGAAAAAGGGAAGGAGCAGTGATTTCGGTAACAAGAGAGGCCTCCATGTGCCCGAAAAAGGGAAGGAGCGGTAATTTCGGTAACAAGTGAGGCTAACATGTGCTCCTGAACCGAGAGTTCCGTGATTTTAGTAAGAAGCTAGAACCTGCGTTTATATCCGTTGCAATTAACTGCGAAACGCATCAACCAATTTATTGGTATCACTAAAACTCCTTCACTGGTTTCTTGGCAAGGAGTGCAGCAGTCATTCCCAAAAGCGGCAGCGCAATGGACATCAACAGAATTTCCTCATACCCGCCGAAATAATCGTAGGCAAGCCCGAATGGCAATGG